>NZ_NCGB01000055.1:0-13445 GCF_002278865.1 Sphingomonas sp. 28-62-11
GGTTAGTACGACGAAAGCGCGGTTCGGGCCGAACCGGGCAACAGAATCGGACACCAGCGGCCCGGGGGGGCCGGGCAACAGAACCCCCCACCTTTCCGCATCAGTTGGCAGGCAGCCCATATTCCCAGCCCCAGGGCGCGCCGGTTTCGCCCAGCGCGGCGCGGACGATCGCGGGAAACTGGTTTTCGGCGCGCACATCGTTCGACAGGATCACGACGCAGCGCGAGGTATTCTTCACGCACACCCAGGTGTTGGCGGTCGAATCATTATGCCCGCCCTTGAAAAAGCCCGGCCCCTGCGGCCCGGCGAAGGTGATCACACCCAGCCCGGCGGCGAGCCCGGCCCAACGATCGGCGGGCGCCGCTTCGGGCTGGAGCGACGGGAATTGGGACCGTGTCGTGATCGGCAGCTGTGGACGAATCATTTCGGCCCGACGCTTGGCGCTGAGCCCGTCCCCGCGCATGAATCCGGCGGCAAACCTCGCCACATCGGCAATCGTCGTGTCCATTGATCCGGCGGCGCGCACCAGACTGCGCTCATCATGCGGCTCCACGCTGCCAACCGCGGTCCAGCCATCGGCAAGGTTGCGCGCAAAATCCGGGCGCCATTTCAGGCTGGTGTTGGTCATCCCGAACCGATCGAACACCCGGCGCTGCATTTCCGCGCTCAGATCGAGGCCCAACCCCTTTTCGATCACGAATTGGAGCAGCATCATCCCCTCGCCCGAATAGGCGTAGCGCGTGCCCGGATCGAAGTGGAACCGCAGCTTGCCGTCGGGCTCGAGGAACGAGAAATTGGCAAAGCCGGTGCTGTGGGTCAGCACCATCCGCGCGGTTATCCGATGCCAGCGATCGTCGCCCGCCAGATCGCCCCAATTCCCATAATCATCCAGATTGCCATAATCGGGCAGCGGCTTGGCGAGGTAGGTCGCCAGTGGGCGATCAAGGTCGATCTTCTCCTCATCCACCAGCTGCATCACCGTATAAGCAAATACCGCCTTGGTGATGGATGCGCCGTACATGATCGTGTTCGGGTCGAGCGGCGCACCGCTGGCGTTGCGCGCACCATAGGTTCGCACGAAAACCGGCTTGCCGCGCTCAATCACGGTGATGGCGAGGCCACGCGCGCCAGTCTTCGTCATCGCGGTCCGGACGGCCAGATCGAGCGGCGCAAAGCGCCGGGCATCCGCTGGTGCTGCGGCCATGATCAGCATCGATGCAAAGCCAAGAAACAGCGCTGCCCGCATGATCACCACCCCTTTTTTGCTTCTCGGTTTCGTCCTGTCGCGTTCGAAGCATAGGCGGTCCGACGCATCATGCCGAATGCAATGTTAGCATTGGCCGCAAAGGGTTTGCTCAGCTAGCCGCGTTAGCAGCGATAAGGGCCGTATGTTGCAGCGACAGCGGCTGACCAAAGGGGAGTGCGATGACCGATACGGTGCTGTCCACCACGCACGAAACACGGCTACCCGATCCCGATCCCCATGCGCAGCCGACGCAATCCGTGCCGGGTGGGGCGATGCTGATTCCGACAATGGCGTCAACGCTCGCGCTCGCGGCGTGCAGTGGCGGTGGCGGCAGCGGCACCAGCCCACCACCGATCGCGATCGTTACGCCCACGCCAAGTCCAACGCCCGCATCGATCTCCGCAGTACAAGCCAGCCGCTTTCTCGCCCAGGCGACGTTCGGTGCAACCCGGGCCGATATTGCGTTGGTGCAATCGATGGGTTTTTCGGGTTGGATCACCGAACAGATCAGCCGCCCACGCACCGCGCATTGGGATTGGCTGGTCGCCAATGGTTATTCCGTCACCACCAACATCAATAATCAGAATGGTTTCGACAATACGGTCTGGCGGCAGATCATCAGCGAACCCGGCCAGCTTCGTCAGCGCGTCGGCATGGCGCTGGCAGAGATACTTGTCGTCGGCATTGACGGGGTGAACCAGCAATGGCGCCAATTCTCGGTCGCCGCCTATCTGGACGTGCTGCTCGACAATGCCTTCGGCAATTACCGCACATTGCTGGAACGCATCACCACCAACGCGGCGATGGGGGCGTATCTGACCTTCATCAACAATCGCCGCGCCAATACCACCACCGGCGCGATGCCCGACGAGAACTACGCCCGCGAATTGATGCAGCTGTTCACCATTGGCCTCAACCGGCTCAATATGGATGGCACGGTGCAGATGGCCAATGGCAACCCGGTCGACAGCTACACGCAGGATGATGTGACCCAGTTGGCCAGGGTCTTCACCGGGTTGGTGCTCGATTCGACCGACAGCACGACGCCCGATCGGTTGCGACGGCCACTGGTGATCAATACCGGGTTGCACGAAACCGGGGCGTCGAGCTTTCTCGGCACCACGATTCCGGCGGGTACCGAAGGGATGGCGGCGGTTCGCCTGGCGCTCGATGCGATCTTCGCCCATCCCAATGTGCCGCCCTTTGTATCGAAGCAGCTGATCCAGCGCCTGGTAACCAGCAATCCCTCGCCCGCTTATGTGGGTCGGGTGGCGCAAGTCTTTGCTGATAACGGCTCGGGCATGCGCGGCGATTTGACGGCGGTCATCCGGGCGATCCTGCTGGATACCGAAGCGCGCAGCGATGCCGTGCTGACGACCGCGAGCACGGGCAAGTTGCGCGAACCCGTCATCCGCTTCACCAATTGGGCGCGGGCATTCGGCGCGACGTCGACCGGGGGCTTATGGCCGATCGGCGATACCAGCAGTTCGAGCACGCGGCTGGCGCAATCCTTCGGGCGCAGCCAATCGGTGTTCAACTTTTTCAGGCCCGGGTATACGCCACCCAATACCGCGATCGCGACGGCGGGGCTGCTCGCGCCCGAATTCCAGATCACCAACGAACTCAGCGTTGTCGCCTTCATCAATTACATGCAGCCCGCGATCCAGAACGGGGTTGGCGACGTGCGCGCCAATTATACCGAGATCAGCGCGATGGCGAATGACAGCCAGGCGCTGGTCGATGAGGTGAACCTGATCCTCGCCGCCGGGCAGTTGAGCGCGGCAACCGTGGCAGCGATCCGGGGGGCGGTGGACAGCATCGCGACCACCGCGACCAATGCGACGCTCAACCGTGTCTACACCGCGATCCTGCTGACGCTCGCGTCACCTGAATATATCACGCAGAAATAAGGGGCAGGGGCCATGACCAACGATCAATCACGCCGCGCCTTTTTGAAACGCACCGCAGCGCTCGGTGCCGCTGGGGCAGCTGCCCCCTTTGTTACCAGCCTGGCCGCGATTGGAGAGGCCGCAGCGGCGACGGCGGCCGATTACAAGGCGCTGGTGTGCGTTTTCATGTTCGGCGGCAATGATTACGCCAACACGCTGCCGCCCTTTGATCAGGCGAGCTACAACCAATATGCCGCTGCGCGACAGGCGCTGGCGCACGGCCGCGATACGCTGGCCGCCACATTGCTGAACCCATCGACGGCGCTTGCCGGCGGGCGGCAATATGCGCTTGCGCCGACGATGGCCCCGCTGCTGCCGATCTTTAACGCCGGTCGGATGGCGGCAGTGCTGAATGTCGGCACGCTCGTCCAACCGACCACCAAGGCGCAATACACCGCCAATTCGGTGCGGCTGCCGCCCAAGTTGTTCAGCCATAACGATCAGCAGAGCTATTGGCAGGCAACCAGCCCGGAAGGCGCGATTTCCGGATGGGGCGGGCGGATCGGCGATCTGCTGCAAAGCGGTAACGGCACTTCTACGCTGACGTGCATCAATGCATCGGGCAATGCCGTGTTCCTTACCGGGCGGACGGCGATCCAATATTCGGTCAGCACCAACGGTCCGATCGCGCTGCTCAACAACGGATCGAGCTTGTTCGGATCAACCACCGCAGCGAGCACGCTGCGCAGCCTGATGACAGGCAGTAACACCAACCTGATGTCGAACGAACATGCCCGGGTCAGCCGCCGCGCGCTTGATACCTTTGCTCAGGTCAACAGCGCCCTGATGGGCGCACCGGTCGGGAATTTCCCGCTTTTTCCCAGCAACAACAGTTTGGCCGACCAGCTCCGGATTGTTGCGCGGCTGATTTCCGTGTCGCAGGAACTCGGCGCGCGGCGACAGGTGTTCTTCGTGTCGCTTGGCGGGTTCGACATGCACGATTCGCTCGGCACCGATCATCCCGGGCGGATCGGGCTGGTCGCCAACGCGATCCGTGCCTTTTACGACACGACCGTTGCGCTGGGCGTGGCCGACAAGGTGACGACCTTCACCGCTTCCGATTTCGGACGCACGCTACAATCGAACAATGACGGGTCCGATCATGGCTGGGGCAGCATGCATTTCGTCACCGGTGGCGCGGTGAACGGGCGCCGTTTCTACGGCACGCCGCCCGCCATCGGCAATAACACGCCCGATGATGTCGGGCAGGGGCGCTTGCTGCCGACGATCGCGGTGGATCAATATGCCTCGACGCTTGCCAACTGGTTCGGGGTCAGCGCCACGGATATGCCGACCGTCCTTCCCAATATCGGCAACTACAACCCGTCGACCTGGAACCAGGGCTTCGTATGAGCGCTTGCCCCTGCATCCACCTGTCAAGATCGGCTTTCGCCCGATTGCGGTTGGGGTGCGCGCTTCCTAGCTAGTCCATGGGATGCACGCCTGTCGGCACGGCGCGCCTTGGCCAAAGGGAATGCGCGTGGGCGACCAAAGGAATGATGAGCGGGGCAGGGTGATCCCCAGCGGGCGGCTGTCGCGGCTCGGCGTATTCGGCAAGATCGCGGGCGGGGTGGCAGGCGGTGTCGTCGCCGAAGGCGCGCGGCGCCTGGCGGCTGGCGAGCGCCCGCAGATGAGCGACCTGTTGCTCACCCCGGCCAACATCACCCGCGTGACCGAACAATTATCGCATCTGCGCGGGGCGGCGATGAAGTTGGGTCAGATGATCTCGATGGACGCCGGCGACATCCTGCCACCCGAGTTAAGCGCGATCCTCGGCCGGTTGCGTGACCGTGCCCACCACATGCCGCCGCAGCAGCTGCAACAGGTGCTTGCCAAGCATTGGGGCAAGGACTGGCGACGCCGCTTCGCGCGCTTCGGTGCAACACCGATCGCCGCCGCCTCGATCGGGCAGGTCCATAAGGCCGAAACGCATGACGGGCGCTCGCTCGCCATCAAGGTGCAATATCCCGGCGTGCGCGCAAGCATCGATTCAGACGTCGACAATGTCGCCACGCTTTTGCGGATGACGGGGATGATGCCGAAGGAGATCGACATCGCGCCGCTGCTCGGGGAAGCCAAACGCCAGCTGCACGAAGAGGCCGATTATACGCGCGAGGGCCAACAGATGCAGCGTTTCGCGGCGCTCCTCGCCGACGATCCGGATTTCGTCGTGCCGGTGCTCGATGCCGAATTCACCAGCGGTGAAGTGCTCGCGATGAGCTTTGTCGAAGGGACTGCGATCGAGAACCTCGGTGATGCGCCGCAGGACGAACGCAACCGGGTGATGACCGCGCTGATCCGGCTGGTGCTGCGCGAGCTTTTCGATTTCGGCCTGATGCAGACCGATCCCAATTTCGCCAATTTCCGCTATCAGCGCGGTACCGGCAAGCTGGTGCTGCTCGATTTCGGGGCGACCCGCGACGTTACGCCCGCGACGGCGGCGGGTTATCGTGGGCTGCTGACGGCCGGGTTGAACGGGGATCGCGACGCGGTTCGTGTGGCGGCGGTGGCGGCGGGTTTTCTCGGCGAACAGACCGTCGCGCGTCATCCGGCGCTGATCGATCGGATGATCGACGTCATCATCGGGGAAATGAACCGCCCCGGCGCCTTCGATTTCGGCGACCGCGCCTTCGTCAACGTCTTGCGCGATCAGGGCATTGAAATCGGCCAGGATCGCGCTGCTTGGCACATGCCGCCAATCGAAATGCTGTTCGCCCAGCGCAAAATCAGCGGCACCGCGCTGCTGGCAGCAAGGCTGAAGGCGCAGGTCGATGTGCGCGGTATGGTGGAGCAGTATCGGTAGAGCCGGGTAGGCAGCAAGTTGGAGGGGATCGGTCGGGGACGATCAAGTCGCATCGATCAAATAGATCTCGCCATCAAAATCGACGATATAGAGATTGTTGAGCTGATCCGTTCCGAAGCTCGCTATGAGATCAAGCGTGCCGACAGACGGCGTCAGCTCGGTCTTACGATTCACAAAAGTGCTGGAGGCTAAGGTTTGCCCTTGCTGAAAACTCGCTGAAGGAATCGTCCATATGTTCTTACTGACAAAATCGCCAAAGAAATATTGGCCGTTTAGCGTCGTAATTGGTCCGCGATAAACATAGCCGCCGGTAATGGAATTTCCTTGGGTTGGGCCCGATCCGTGAGCGTACTCAGCGACCGGCGGTGTGAAGGTCGCCGAATTGGAGCCGCCATTAAATGGCTGTGTTCCCTCACGCCGGTTCCAACCAAAATTTAACCCCGAAGCGCCAGCGGGAACCAGATTGATTTCTTCAAGAACGGCCTGACCGACATCAGCGATATAAAGATTACCCGTGGTCCGGTCGAAGCTGTTTCGGAATGGGTTTCTAAGGCCAAGCATCCAGATCTCAGGCGCCCCCCCCGCCGTCGCGAACGGGTTGCCAGCAGGAATCGCATAGTCGCGATTGGCGTCGCCCGGGAACTGATCGCTACGCGGATCGATCCGCAGCATCTTGCCGAGCAGCGAATTGGGGTTTTGGGCATTGCCGTTCGGGTCCCCACCGCCGCCGCCATCGCCAACGGCGAGATAGAGATTGCCGTCCGCGCCGAAGTCGATCCATCCGCCATTGTGGTTGGAAGCGCCCGGATGACCGATGGTCAAGATGGTGTCTGATGTCGCTGGATCGGCGCGATCGAGATCGGCCGCAAAAGTGGTGAATCGCCTGACCTCGATATCGCCTGATAGATTGTTTAGATAAACAAAGAATCGCCGACTGCTCGCAAAATCCGGCGCCAGTGCAAGCCCTAATAGCCCTTGCTCGCCATCGGTCGAAATAGTGCTCGACACATCAAGAAACGGGGTCGGGGTAATTGTACCGGTGGCTGGGTTGAGAATCCTGATCAGACCGGTTTTTTCGACGACCAGGACGCGCCCGGAATTGTCCGGGATCGCCGTCAAGAATAGCGGCTGGCGAAACCCTGTTGCCACACGGCGCAGGCGCAGGACATCGGGTCCGTTGGTCACCGTCACCGTGATATCGAGCACGGCCATCGCGAGGCCATCGCTGACGCTGATCGAGACGAGGTAGATGTTATTTCGATCCGCATCGGTCGGCATTTCAAAATCGGGCGGGCTCGAAAACGACAAGGCGCCCGTGCTTGTAAGGCTGAATCGCGCCGCGTCGGCGCCGCCTGAAATCGCATATGTCAGAACATCACCGTCCGCGTCGCTGGCGGCGGCGGTGTAAATTGTTCGGTTGCTGTTCTCGGGCTCGGTTACTGTTGCCGATGACGTGAATACGGGCGCTCGGTTGGTCTGTGCTCGAGGCGTGGAATTACCTCCACTGCACCCTGCAAGCAGCGTCAGCATGACCGCAAAGATCAACCCTAGCTTCATGGAATAACCCCGCTCAAACCAGCCCATCCTTGTCTTTCAAAAAGTGGCTGGCCGATCATATTGACGACGATCTCCCGTCAACTTCAATATACCGACATTCACCGTTTGACGACGATTTTTTGGAACACCCCGAACAAAAAGGGCATGGTCGCCCGAGCTCTAGTCTGCCGAACGCTCGGGGCGCGGGCCCCGGTCTCCTCGTCCTTCGCCACGGCCGCCATCACCGTGACGGCGCGGACCACGAACACCACGCGGATGATCGCCATCCTCATGCGGTTCACGCGCTGGGCGGTTGTCTTCCAGCTCGGCGCCGGTTTCCTGATCGACGTCATCATCGGGGAAATGAACCGTCCCGGCACTTTCGATTTCGGTGACCGCGCCTTCGTCAACGTCCTGCGCGATCAGGGGATGGAAATCGGCCAGGATCGCGCGTCCTCGCACATGCCACCAATCGAAATGCTGTTCGCCCAGCGCAAGATCAGCGGCACCGCGCTGCTGGCGGCAAGGCTGAAGGCGCAGATCGATGTGGTGGGGCTGGTGGAGGCTTTTCGCGGGTAACGTCTGCCCTCAATCGGCCAGCAGTGCCTCATCCACCGGCGTCAGGCGCGGTGTCAGCAATTGGATCAGGCCCAGCGCGACCAGATAGGTGCAGCCGGCCACCGCGAAAATCGGGGTATAATTGCCCACTGTGGCAAGCACGGCGCCTGCATATTGCGACATCGCCATCCCGCCGATCGCACCCATCGCGCCACCCATGCCAATTACTCGGCCCATCGCGCGCTTGGGGAACAGATCGGACGGCAGCGTGAACAGGTTCACTGAAAAGCCCTGATGCGCTGCCCCCGCCAGCCCGATAATGCCGACGGCGACCCACAGGCTCGACACGTTGACCGCAAAGATTACCGGCAGCGCTAGTAACGCACAAACCAACATCGTCCGCTTGCGCGCCGCATTCACTGATGCGCCGCGTTTGATCTGGGCAGACGAGGCATATCCCCCCAGAATGCTGCCTGCGTCTGACATGATATAGATGATCGCCAGCGGAATGCCGAAGGTCTTCAGGTTCAGACCGTGGTTCTTGTGCAGAAAATCGGGCAGCCAGAACAGGAACATCCAGAATACCGGATCGATCAGCAGCTTGCCGACCGCAAAAGCCCATGCTTCCCGCGTGCGGAGAATTTTGCCCCAGGGGACGGCGACCATCTTTTCCTCGGCGGGCAAGGCAGCAGTGGACCGCGCATCCTTTGGGCGACGATAGAAGATCAGCCACACAGCCAGCCAGATCAGGCTGGCAGAGCCCGTAGCGATGAAGGCTCCCCGCCAGCCATAGGCCTCGACGATGATCGGCACGATCAGCGGCGTAATGATCGCGCCGACATTCACACCGGCATTGAAAAGCCCGATCGCAAAGGCGCGTTCCTGCTTGTCGAACCATTCGCTGATCGTGGCGAGGCCTGCGGGATAGCCGCCGCCTTCACCCAATCCGAGCAGCGCGCGTGCCATCATGAACTCAGTGGCCGTGCGCGCGACGCCGTGCGCCATTTGCGCGACCGACCAGATCAGGAACGCGACCGCGAGGCCGATCCGCCCACCGACCCGGTCGACGATCGCGCCAAACATCAGATAGCTGGTGGCGTAGGCCGCCTGAAACCAGAAGACCATGTTGGCATAGTCCATCTCGCCCCATTGCAGCTCGGCGGACAGGCTGGGTTTCAGCACCGCCAGCATCTGGCGGTCGAAATAATTGAATACCATCGCGCTGAACAAGAGCGCGGCAACCCACCAGCGGCCCCGGCGTCTGGCAGGTGCAGTCACGGGGCTATCAGCGAAGGGTGCTGCAGCAGCAGGAAGCGAAATCACGCCGGGTCCAGATAGGCGAACTTGATACGAGTCACGACATCATCAAACGCCGATAATGATTGTTCGTAAATCTCGGCCAAGTGAACACGCAACGATTCGGCATCGTGCACATCGGGCGATGATCCACAAAAGTCAGCCGCCGCCAGGGCTGCGGCTCTAATGACCTTGATGTCGACGATTTCGATCGGGATACGCGCCGCAGTAAATTGCGGTGCAATGCCACGCGCATCAGACCCTGGCTTGTCGATCACCCGTGCCGTCACGATCTCTCCGGGTTGATAGCCACGCCAATTGGGCCATAGCCGGTTACCGGGCCTGAACACCGTGGTCAGTGTCCGCGCGAGCAACATAGGCTCATATTGGCGACGAAATGCCATCTCGTCACGCGGCATTTCCAGCGGGGGGATCACGTGCGCCTGTCCTGAATCAGCCGCAGCGGCCCGTGTCATCCAATCGCCTTGCGCATGATATCGAGCAACTCCAGATCGGGCTTGTCGAGCCCGGTCAGGATCTTGAAGGCGGGCGCTGCCTGGAACAGGTTCATATGCTGGCCGGAATGGGTGCGGTTGCCCGCCTCCCGCGCCAGCTTCAGCGTCAAGGGCAGATCTTCGAGCAGAATGTCGGCGACGATCGCTTCCTTGGGCAGCCGCGCCAGATTGGCCATCGATTGCGCCAGATCGGCGTCGACATCGCCCGTCATTGCGGCAAAGGCGCTGAACTTTTCGTTCGGCTGCGCACCCTTGTTCGATGTGTTGACGACCAGACCGGCGCTCGCCAGTTCATCGCCCAGCACGTCTTCGCCTACCGCACGGGCAGTCGTCAGCGGGGCGATCAGATCGGCGATCACCTGCGCCTTGGCGACAGTGCGATTGACGATCACGACTTCGCTCGGCTTTTCCTTGGCGAGTTCATAGGAAATCGGCAGCGCCGTGCCGCCTGCGCCCAGGATGACGACCTTTTGCCCAGCGACGCAGCCGGGATATTCGTTCAGAAGGCCGGCGACGAAGCCGATACCGTCGGTGTTATGGCCCACGAACGCGCCATTCTCGCGCGCGACCACATTGACGCTGCCGATCACCTCAGCCGAAGGGGCAAGCCGGTCAAGCGAGGGCGCAATCTTGTCCTTGAAGCCCGAACCCGCACCGCCGCCGCTATAGATTGAACAGGTCCGCAGCCCGGCCACAATCTCACCAACGCGGGCGGGATCGCCAATCATGAAGCAGCTCCGATAAGGCAGGCCGAAATGCGCGAATACCGCATTGTGCATCGCCGCCGAGCCGCCCGGATAATCATGATCGATCAAAAAGGCATAGAGCCGCTCGATCGACGGATCGGAAAGGTCGAGCGCGTTATTGCGCGGCTGGGCGGCAATGCTGATCAGGCCCGAATCGATCATCGTCTGGATCGCCGCCAATGGCGCGGGTGCCGGTGGTGCCGCAGGCACGGCAGGCGCCGTAGCTGCCGCCGCAGGCGTTGATTGTTTACGACCGAAAAGCGTGTTGAAGATGCCCATGACTCTTCCCCCAAGAGTGCGTGATGGGCGAAGGGGTACCTGTTGCAACGGGAACACGCAAGCGCTTCACATGCGTGTTTTTCAGGGTTTCACACCTTCTTAATCGCCAACGAAAAAGGGGCCCGGTTGCCCGGACCCCCTATTTCGATTCGCGAACAAAATAATTAGTCGCGATCGCCCGTCAGAAAGGCCGGCGCGAACTCAGGCGCCGGGCCGTCATCGCCGCCACCCGAACGCTCGGGGCGCGGGCCACGGTCACCACGGCCTTCGCCGCCACGTCCACCGCCGTCACGACGCGGACCACGATCGCCACGACCACCGCCATCACCGCGCGGGCCACGACCACCATCGCCATCACGACGCGGACCACGGTCACCACGTGGACGATCGCCGCCTTCACGCGCTTCACGCGGCGGGCGGGTATCTTCCAGCTCGGCGCCGGTTTCCTGATCGACGACGCGCATCGACAGGCGGACCTTGCCGCGCGGATCGATCTCGAGAACCTTTACCTTCACGAGCTGGCCTTCGCTCAGCACGTCGCTCACCTTTTCGGTGCGTTCGTTGCGGATTTCGGAAACGTGAACCAGGCCGTCCTTGCCGCCCATGAAGTTCACGAACGCGCCGAAATCGACCAGATTGACGACCTTGCCGTCATAAACCTTGCCGACTTCCGCTTCCTCGACGATGCCCTTGATCCAGGCGATTGCCGCCGTGATCTGGGCCGGATCAGACGACGAGACCTTGATGTTGCCTTCGTCGTCAATGTCGACCTTCGCGCCGGTGGTGGCGACGATCTCACGGATCACCTTGCCGCCGGTGCCGATCACGTCACGGATCTTCGACTTGTCGATCGAGATCGTTTCGATGCGCGGTGCGTGCGCCGAGAGTTCAGCGCGGACTTCGCCCAGTGCCTTCGCCATTTCGCCCAGGATGTGTGCGCGGCCTTCCTTGGCCTGTTCCAGCGCCTTGCGCATGATCTCTTCGGTGATGCCGGCGATCTTGATGTCCATCTGCATCGTGGTGATGCCTTCGGACGTGCCCGCAACCTTGAAATCCATGTCGCCGAGATGATCTTCGTCGCCGAGGATGTCGGACAGGACGGCAAAGTCCTTGCCTTCCAGGATCAGGCCCATCGCGATGCCCGATACGGGGCGCTTCAACGGCACACCGGCGTCCATCATCGACAGCGAACCGCCGCACACCGTCGCCATTGACGACGAGCCGTTCGACTCGGTGATGTCGGAGAGAACGCGGATCGTGTACGGGAATTCCTCCATCGACGGCAGCACAGGGTGCAGCGCGCGCCAGGCGAGCTTGCCATGGCCGACTTCACGACGGCCGGGCGCACCGAAGCGGCCGACTTCACCGACCGAATAGGGCGGGAAGTTATAGTGCAGCAGGAAACGCTCGTACGACAGCCCGGTCAGCCCGTCGATCATCTGCTCGGCGTCCTTGGTGCCAAGCGTGGTCGTGCAGATCGACTGGGTTTCGCCGCGCGTGAACAGGGCGGAGCCATGCGCGCGCGGCAGGAAGTGCACCATCGCTTCGATCGGACGGATCTGGGTGGTGGTGCGACCGTCGATACGCTGGCCGTCCTTTAGGATCGCCCCACGGACAATTTCAGCCTCAAGCTTCTTCATCAGCTTGTTGGCGGCCATCTGGTCCTGCGGGCTGGCATCGGCAAACGCTGCCTTCGCCTTGGCGCGGGCTTCGTTCAGCATGTTCGAGCGCGCCGACTTGTCGGTCACCTTGTACGCGGCGGCAATGTCCTTGCCGATCAGCTTCTTCAACTTGTCCTTGGCAGCCGACAGGTCAGCCTGTTCGGCCATTTCCCACGGGTCCTTGGCAGCTTGCTCAGCCAGATCGATGATCGCATTGGCGGCTTCGCGGCACGCGGCGTGTGCGAACTGCACCGCGCCGAGCATCACGTCTTCCGACAATTCCTTGGCTTCGGATTCGACCATCATCACGGCGGCACCAGTGGCGGCGACCACGAGGTCGAGATCGCCATTCTTCACCTGATCGAGCGTCGGGTTCAGGATGTATTCGCCATCGACATAACCGACGCGTGCGGCGCCGATCGGGCCCATGAAAGGCACGCCCGAAATGGTGAGTGCAGCCGATGCCGCAACCATCGCGAGGATATCGGGCTCGTTTTCGCCATCATAGCTGAGCACCTGGCAGATCACGTTGATTTCGTTGTAGAAACCTTCCGGGAACAGCGGGCGGATCGGGCGATCGATCAGGCGGCTGACGAGCGTTTCCTTCTCGGTCGCGCCGCGCTCACGCTTGAAGAAGCCACCGGGGATGCGGCCGGCAGCCGAATATTTTTCCTGATAGTGAACGGTCAGCGGGAAGAAATCCTGGCCCTCCTTCACTGATTTCGCGGCAGTCACCGCGCAGAGGACGACGGTTTCGCCGAGCGTCGCCATCACGGCGCCGTCGGCCTGGCGGGCAACACGGCCCGTTTCCAGCGTGAGGGTCTTGCCGCCCCACTGGATGCTTGCAGTTTTCGTA
>NZ_NCGB01000003.1:0-87634 GCF_002278865.1 Sphingomonas sp. 28-62-11
GCTGCAAGCCGTATGGGTGATCTTCACAGCATCGGCAGCGCTGGTGATCATCACGTCGCGGCAAACCGCGCCTTTGGATGGCCTCTTCTGGGCAGGCGCGGCGCTCTGGGTGATCGGCTTTGCTTTCGAAGTGGTTGCAGACAGCCAAAAGCGGCAGTTCAAGAAAGACCCTGCGAATAAGGATAAGTTCATCGACACCGGGCTTTGGGCATGGTCGCAACACCCGAACTATTTTGGCGAGATTACGCTGTGGTTCGGCATTCTGGTGATGGCGATCCCGCTACTCTCGGGTTGGTCATGGTTGGCGGTCATATCGCCGATATTCGTCTACCTGCTGTTGACCCGTGTGAGCGGCATCAATCTGCTGGATGGCATTGCGAAAGAACGCTGGGGCGATGACCCCAGCTACCAAGCTTATCGAAAAAATACGCCTGTGCTGTTTCCGCGTCCGCCGAAAGGCTGAATGCGGACTGTCAGCTAACCACCTTTGGCGGACATTCGCGTTTACGGCATTCTCTCCCGGAAATACCGAGTGAAAACCCCAAATCAACTAACGCCGCCCTGCACCCCACCTCGCCCGTAAACAACCGCGCCTCGATGCCGACCGCCGCCGCACCTGCCACATTCGCCGGATTATCGTCAAAAAACACCGCCTCCTCCGCTCGCAACCCGAACCGCCCCAGCGCCAGTTCATAGATCGCGCGATCGGGTTTCATCAGGCCTTCGTCGCCCGACACCACCACGTCGCGCAACCTATCGAAGAACGCTGCATGGGCGGCGCGAAAGGGGCGCCAGAATTCGCCCGAGAAGTTGGTGATCGCGAACAGGGGCACGCCGGCATTGTGCAACTCGGCGACCAGCACTTCCATGCCGGGCACCACGCCCCTGATCGTTTCGTTGAAGCCGGGGCCGAGCGCGGCGATTAGCGCTGCATGTTCGGGGTGCTGCGCAATCAGTTCGGCGGATGTTTCCGCAAACGGCCGCCCGGCATCATGCTGAAGGTGCCATTCCATCGTCATCACATCGCGCAAAAACGCGTCGAGCGCCCGATCGTCGTCGATCAGGCGCTCATACAGGAACCGGAGGTTCCAATCGAACAGGACGTTGCCGACATCAAAAATGACAGCGGTAAGCTGAGTCATTGCGGCGGCTGAGCCTGACACGGAAGTAAATTCCGTGTCGTCGACCGGCGCTGGTGCGCCGTCGGCCGGGCGTCGGCCAATCGCGGATTAGCGTTGCTAATCCGCTGCCTCAGCCCTGGCGTGCCTTGAACCGGCGGTTGGTCTTGTTGATCACATAGGTGCGACCACGGCGACGGATCACGCGGTTATCGCGGTGACGGCCCTTGAGCGACTTCAGGCTATTGCGGATCTTCATGATCGATTCGCTTCTCGTAAATCAGGTGAGCTGGAAAGCAGCGGCGCGTATAGGCAGGGCACGCTCAAGTCAAGCAATCCGGTCTAGATGCCGCCCCATTTGCACCCCATATGCTGTGCGGGGCGTTGACGTGTGAACCAAACGGGGATGCTGGAGCCTGATATGCGACACCTGATTCATGCGGCGATCATCGCCACCGCCCTTACCGCCCCGCTGGCGCCCGCCACCGCGACCCCCGTGCGGGTGACGCGGTTTCACCTCGGCACGCCGATTACGCCAGCCCCGGTATCGATCCAGGGTGGCACGGGCAGCGACCCACAAAGCCTGGAGCAGCAGCAATTTGCGGGTGCCGTTGCCGCCGAGTTGGCACGACTGGGCTTTACCCCCGAAGCAGCCAATGCCCCGGCGCCATTGCTGGTGACGGTCACCTTCACGCGCCGCGAAGACAGCCAGACCGCGGCGCGGCCACCGATCTCGATCGGGCTGGGCGGCGGCTCCTTCGGGGGCGGCGTCGGCGGCGGCGTGGGATTGGGCTTTGGCGTGGGCAAGCGGCCGACGCGCACCATTTACACCACCGAATTGTTCGTCCAGCTGCGCCAGCGCAGTGACGGTGCGGCGATCTGGGAAGGCCGCGCGGTGATGGTGGCGAATGCCAAGGCCAAGGATGCGCAGCCAGGCGTGATGAGCGAGAAATTGGCGCGCGCGCTGTTCCGGGGGTTCCCCGGCGAATCCGGGCGCACTATCACTGTGCGATGACCATCACCATCAGCGCCGCCTTTGATGGCGGCAACATCCACGTCCTGCAGCAGGATGCCGACACCGCCGATCTGGAAATCGTGAAGGATCGCGACTCGGATTTCTACCAATGGTTCTATTTCCGCGTGGCGGGCGCGAAGGGCCGCGCGCTGACTTTGCGGATTAAGAATGCAGGCGGCTCTGCCTATCCGTTTGGGTGGCCGGGATACCGCGCCCGAGTAAGCGATGATCGTGAAAGCTGGCGTTATGCCGATGCCACCGATTATGCCGATGGCGTGCTGACGATCACCCACCAGGCGGTAGGTAACTTGATCTGGTTCGCTTATTTCGCGCCCTATACGATCGAGCGGCATAATGCGCTGATCGCCCGCTATGCCGGCATGGACGGGGTGGCGCACCGCGAGCTTGGCCAGTCGATCGACGGCCAGCCAATCGATTGCCTGACGATCGGGCATGGCCCCAAGCCGGTCTGGCTCTATGCGCGCCAGCATCCCGGTGAAACGATGGCCGAATATTGGATGGAAGGCGCGCTGGAACGGCTGACCGATCCCGCCGATCCCGTCACCGCGGCTTTGCTCGCCAAGGCGACGTTTCATCTGGTGCCCAATGCCAACCCGGACGGCTCTTCGCGCGGTCACCTGCGCACCAATGCGGTGGGCGTGAACCTGAACCGCGAATGGGCAACGCCGAGCGCGGAGAAAAGCCCGGAGGTGCTCGCGATCCGCAATGCGATGGACGCAACCGGCGTGGTGTTCGCGATGGACGTCCACGGCGACGAGGCGATCCCCGCCAATTTCATTGCGGGTTTTGAGGGCATTCCCAACTGGACCGACGCGCAGGGCGACAAATTCTACGCCTTCCGCGATGCGCTGGCTGCGCATACCCCCGATTTTCAGACCAAGCTCGGCTATCACAAGGCCGCGCCGGGCAAGGCGAACCTGACGATGTCGACTAACCAGCTCGCCAATCGCTTCGGCGCAGTGGCGATGACGCTGGAAATGCCGTTCAAGGATCATGACGAGAATCCCGATCCGATTGCAGGCTGGTCTCCCGATCGGTGCCGGAAGCTGGCGCATAGCTGCCTTGAAGTGCTGGCTGCCAAGATCGACGGGTATTAACGAAGGCAAGCTACCCGTTCGTCCCGAGCATCGTCGAGGGACGTGCCGCGCGCGCTGCGCAGGGTGTCTCGACTTCGCTCGACACGAACGGTAGGGCGCGCAAAAATCGGAGCCCATATCTAATGCCGACCCTCGTCCTGATCCGCCACGGCCAATCGGCTTGGAACCTCGAAAACCGCTTCACCGGCTGGTGGGATGTCGACGTGACCGCCAAGGGCGTCGAGGAAGCCCGCGCGGCGGGGCGGCTGATGGCCGAGAAGGGCCTGGATTTCGACCAGTGCTTCACGTCGCTGCAAACCCGCGCGATCAAGACGCTGAACCTCGCGCTGGAGGAAATGGGGCGGCTGTGGTTGCCGGTCGAGAAGGACTGGCGGCTGAACGAACGCCATTATGGCGGGCTGACCGGGCTGGACAAGGCCGAGACCGCGGCAAAGCATGGCGACGAACAGGTGAGGATCTGGCGGCGCAGCTTCGACATTCCCCCGCCGCCGCTGGAGCCGGGCAGCGCCTATGATTTATCGGGTGATCGCCGCTATGCCGGGATCACCGTGCCCGCGACTGAGAGCCTGAAGGACACGATCGCGCGCGTGCTGCCCTATTGGGAGGAACACATCGCGCCCGCTTTGAAAGACGGCCAGCGCGTGCTGATCTCCGCCCATGGCAATTCGCTCCGCGCGCTGGTGAAGCACCTGTCGGGCATTCCCGACGACGAGATCACCCATCTGGAGATCCCGACCGGCCAGCCGATCGTCTATGAACTCGACGAGGCGCTAGGCGCGATCGAGCGCTATTATCTCAGCGAGCGCTGACCCCCTTCCCCTGACGCGCGCCAATCGCTAACCCTCGCTGATGGAACCCCCAAAGACTCCGATTGTCGGCATCATCATGGGCAGCACTTCCGATTGGGAGACGATGCGCCACGCCGCCGAGATTCTGGGTGCAATGGGTGTGCCGCATGAGGCCAAGGTGGTTTCCGCACACCGCACGCCGCAGCGGCTGGTCGACTATGCCACCAGCGCCGCCGATCGCGGATTGAAGGTGATCATCGCGGGTGCGGGCGGCGCCGCGCACTTGCCCGGCATGGCCGCATCGATGACGCACCTGCCCGTGCTCGGCGTGCCGGTGCAGTCCAAGGCGCTCGACGGGATGGATAGCCTGCTATCGATCGTCCAGATGCCCGCTGGCATCCCGGTGGGCACGCTCGCGATCGGCAAGGCGGGCGCGAAGAATGCCGGACTGCTGGCGATCGCGATCCTGGCGCTGGCCGATCCGGTGCTGTCGGGCCAGCTAAAGGCCTGGCGCGCGGCACAGACCGACAGCGTGGCGATAGATCCGGCGTGATGACCCCCTCCAAAGCCGTTCGTTTCGAGCGTAGTCGAGAAACCGGCCACGAGCGGTGCGCAGGGTGTCTCGACTTCGCTCGACACGAGCGGGATGGGGAATAAGTCGATGACCCCCCTCCCCCCCGGATCGACGATCGGCATCCTTGGCGGTGGCCAGCTTGGCCGCATGCTTGCGGTGGCGGCAGCGCAGCTCGGCTATAGCACCCGCGTGCTCGCCCCTGATGAAGAGGCCGTTGCCGCGCAGACCGCGTCGAGCTTTACCCGCGCCGATTATCAGAGCCGGATCGTGCTCGACGATTTCGCCGCCGCTGCCGATGTCGTCACCTATGAGTTCGAGAATATCGCGCTCGATCCGATCACCTATCTCGCCACCCAATTGCCGGTGCATCCCGGCGCCTTGTCGCTGGCGACCGCACAGGACCGCGCGGCGGAGAAAAGCTTTGTCGGCGATCTGGGCGGGCGGACCGCGCCGTGGCGGCTCGTCACCTCGATCGAGGCGCTGCACGCGGCCGTCGCAGCGATCGGCCTGCCCGCGATCCTGAAAACGCTGCGGATGGGTTATGACGGCAAGGGCCAGGTGCGGATAACGACGCCCGATGATGTCGATAGCGCTTGGGATTCGATCGGTGGCCGCCCGGCGATTCTCGAAGGGTTCGTGGAGTTCAGCCATGAATTCTCGATCATCCTCGCGCGCGGGCAGGATGGATCGATGGTCAGCTATCCGCCGCCTTGGAACGAGCATGTCGACGGCATCCTCGCGCGCTCCTCGCTGCCCGCCCCCGTCGAGATCGCTCGGCAATGGGGCGAAGCGGCCGCGCTGACCGGAAGGATCGCCGAGCAATTGGGCCATGTTGGCGTGCTGGCGTGCGAGTTTTTCGTTGGCGCGGACGGGCCGGTGTTCAACGAAATGGCGCCGCGGGTCCACAATAGCGGCCACTGGACGATCGAAGGCGCGGTGACGAGCCAGTTCGAAAACCATATCCGCGCGATCTGCGGCCTGCCGCTTGGCGATACCGGGCTGACTGCGGAGTCGGTCGAGATGCTCAACCTGATCGGTGAAGATGCCAATGATGCCCTGACATATCTCGGCGAGCACGACGCGCATCTGCACCTTTACGGCAAAAGCGTCCGGCCCGGTCGAAAGATGGGGCATGTGACCCGGCTGGTGCGGTGATCATCTACTCAGTCTAACCCGTTTGTCCTGAGTAACCACTGAACTCTTGTCGAAGTGGCGTATCGAAGGACAGCGTTTGGTGCACGGACCCCTCGATACGCGTCTTCGACTTCGGCCCTTTGGGCCGAAGTTTATCCTGAGCGCCTGCCTTTGGCAGGCAGTCGAAGGGCTCAGCCGCTACTCAGGGCGAACGGGGTTAAGAATGGGTCTCCGAAACGACAACGGCCTGCCCTTCCCAATGGAAGGGCAGGCCGCCATCAGCATTCGCTGACGCAAAAATCAGCCGCGCGTGCCCGTCATCGGGAAGCTGCCAAAGGCGCCGGCGCCGACGGTGCCGGTGATCGTGTCGCCATCGATCGTGGCTTCGCAGGTCAGCGTCATCGGCATCGGGACCGTCATCTGCATCGTCCACTTGATGGTGTTGCCATCAACGGTGCCGTCGGTGATGTCGACCGAGCCCATCTGGCCCGAGCTGGTGCCCGTCCAGGTGTTGCCGTTGCTGTTGACGGTGACGACGGCGGCATTGTCGCCGAGCGGGGACTTCACAACAGTGTTCCAGGTACCATCGATATTGGCCATGATCGCTTCTCCTGCGTGATCGGTTATTATTTCGCGCTCGCGACGGACGCGGCGGGGATCACCTCAACCGGCAAGCCAAGGCTGTCAAGCTGCGGGCGCACCACCTTGGCATCGCCCACCACCACCCAGACGAACTTGTTCGGGTCGATTGCCTTGCGTGCCGCAGCGTCAAGCACCAGCGGGGTCATCGCGCGATATTTTTGCGTGATGGTCGCGTAGTAATCGTCAGGGCGCTTATACTGGTCGTTGAGCAGCATCGCACTGAGCACCGCACCCGCGGTTTCAAAGTTCCCGGCCAGTTCGCGAGTCGCACCGTTGATGGTCCGTTCGAACTCGGTCTGGGTGATGCCTTTTGGTCCCAGAAACTCCTTCAGATCGACCATTAGCGAGGCGATCGACTCACCCGTCTTGTCGGCCTGAACCGGCGCGCGGATGCCGTAGATCACGGCGTTTTCGTTGCGCGCAAAACCGCCCCCTGCGCCATAGGACCAATGCTTCGTCTCGCGCAGATCCATGTTGATGCGCGACAGGAAATCGCCGCCCAGCACATCATTTGCCAATTCGGCATCGAGCAGATCATCACTGCCCTTCAGCGGCGTGAGCTGCCCGCCCGCAATCAGCGATTGCGGCGAATCGGGCCGATCGACGAGCACGATGCGGGGGCTTGCCTGTACCGCGCCGACGCTGAAATCCTTCACGCCAGCCGTGCCGGTGCCCGTCCAGTCGCCGAAGCGCGCGTCGAGCATCGTCTTGACCCGCGCGAGCGGCAAATCGCTGACAACGAAGATCTTCGCCTTTTCGGGGCGCAACCAGGCCTGCTGAAACGCAACCAGATCATCCCGCGTCAGCTTGGCAACCGCCGCCGGATCGCCGCCGCCTGCCGCCGTTTTGGCATAAGGCGATGCCGGACCATAGACGAGCTTGGGCAGTACACGCCCGGCAAGGCCCTGCGGGTTGGTCAGCTCTTGCTGGATGCCGGCGAGCTGCGTGTTGCGCAGCCGCGCAACCTCATCGTCGCGGAACGCAGGATTGCGGACGACATCGGCAAACAGATCGAGCCCGCCAGCCACATTGGCGCTGGGGACAGACACGCTGAGAAAGGTGCGGTCGGCACTGGTGCCGTCACCGAAGCTGACACCCAGCCGCTCGCGTTCTTCGGCAATCGCGATCGAATCGCGCGATTTTGTGCCTTCGTCGAGCAGTGACAGGGTGAGCTGCTGCACACCCAATTTGTCGGCCGGATCAGCGGTCGCCCCGGCGTCAAAGCTGATCTGCGCCCGTGTGATCGGCACGGCATCGCGCTGGGCATAAATCAGCTCGATGCCATTGCTCAACCGTGCGCGCTGGACCTTCGGGAACACCAGATTGGCGACGGGTCCCACGGTTGGCTGGGCACCGCGTGTGCCCATCGGCGCCTGTGGCGGCGCGGCAGGGGCGGGCTTGGGCGCTGCGGCAACATCGCCGGTTGCTTCGCGCGGGCCGTTTTCAACCGATACCGCATAAACAGGGCGCGACAGCCATTTCTGCGCGGTCGCCTGAACGCTCGCCGGCGTCTGCGCGGCCAGATCTGCAAGCTGCTTCTTGAAGAACACCGGATCGTTCGAGAACAACTCACCCGACGCCAACGCCACCGCTTTGCCGCCAAAGCCACCGACTGATTCAAGGCCCGCGATACGTCGGGTGACACTGGACGTGACCGTTCGCTGGAGCTCGTCCGCCGTCGGACCAGTCTTCAGGAAATCGGCGATCACTTCATCGAGCCGCTTGTTCGCCAGCGCGACATCGACGCCGGGACGGACAACCATCACCACCTGGAACACGCCGGCCTGCGACTGGGCACCGAAGCCTGCGCTGGCCTGAACCGCCAGTTTTTCCTTTCGCACCAGCACATTGGCAAGCCGCGAGCTCGACAGGCCGCCAAGGACCGAAGCCGCTGCCGTCAAGCCGGCTGCATCGGGATCGTTCAGGCCCGGCACCGCCCAGAGCCGTGTGACGAGCGTCGCGGCAACGCGATCCTTGATCACATCGGCCTTGGGCGCATCCAGCGTTGGAATCGTCACCGTCGGCAACGCGGTTTGCGGCCCGCGCGCAATGCCGCCGAAATACTTGGTCACCAGCGCCTTGGCGGTCTTCACGTCGACGTCACCCGCCAGCACCAGCACGGCATTGTTCGGCCCATAGTGATTGCGGAACCAACCCTTCACATCATCAAGGCTGGCAGCATCAAGATCGGCCAGCGAGCCAATGACGGTGTGGCCATAAGGATGGCCTTCGGGATAGAGCCCGCCGAAAATCTTGTACTGGAGCAAGCCATAGGGTTGGTTATCGCCCTGGCGCTTTTCGTTCTGAACCACGCCGCGCTGCTCATCGAGCACGCCTTGCGTGACCGCGCCGAGCAGATAGCCCATGCGGTCGCTTTCCAGAAACAACGTCTTTTCGAGCGCGGGCGTGGGCACGGTTTCGAAATAATTGGTGCGATCAAAATTGGTCGTGCCGTTGAGATCAGTCGCGCCGACCTGCTTCAGCGGTTCAAAAAAATCGCCAGGGGCATTTTCAGACCCGTTGAACATCAGATGTTCGAACAGATGCGCAAAACCGGTGCGGCCCTTGGGCTCGAACTTCGACCCGATATTGTACCAGACGGACACCGCGACCACGGGCGCCTTGCGATCGGTATGGACCAGCACACGCAAGCCGTTGGGCAGAGCGAAGCGCTGATAAGGAATGTCGACCTTCTTGATCAGCGAGGCAACCGGTGCCGGGGCCGTCGTGGTGGCCGGAGCCTTGGCGCCCGCTGCCATCGGCGTGATGAGCGCAAACAATGCGACGCTGGAAAGCGCGAAGGACTTCGACGTCATGGGATTATCCTCGATGTGATGAGAAACTTGTCGATCTATATCATGGGATTATTGGCTGACAATCAGGGACGATAAGCCCGCTCCTGATGCTTAGCCAGTTCGGTTGGATCAAACCAGACCGGCTTGGTTTTGTGGGCCACGAACAGCGGCATTTGATCGGTATAATGCTTCGATTCAGGCCGGGTAGAGGCCGAACCGAACGGCTGGATTGAGGTTGAGTTGACCTTGCCCGCCTTGTCCCAGGCGATGAACATGATGAAACTGTCGCCATGCTTGACGACAAGCCGCCCGTCTGGTGCTTCGTCCCATGTGGAGGTGGCGCGCAGCACATCGGGGCCGCCGTCCATCGGCAGATCGACCTTCCCCTGCCGCAGCCGCAGCACGGTGCCGAGCGGCGGATCGAGCTTGCCGAAATGCTTGATCAAATAATCGGCGGCGAGTTTCAGCTCGTCGCGCGCAATGGGCCAGGGTTTGCGGGGGTAATGGATTCGGTTGCCGCTGCGCAGCAACAGCACCGCCAGCGCATCGGCGCGGCCCTTTCCGTCATAGTTCCAGTCCCATTGTCGCATGAGATCGCGCGCCTGGGTGATCAGCTTGTCGCCCTTGGGATCAACCGCCGCAATCTCGTTGAACCAGCGCGCGGCCCAACCGACCCGGCTGATCGCGGTATCATATTTGATGCGCTCCAGATCTGCCGCGCTGATCGACGCATCGGCGCCCATCAGCTCGATCGACCTTGTGCCGCGATTGGTGGTGTCGGTCTCGATTCCCAGCAGTGGGGAGAAATCGGCGGTGTCCAGCTCCGAGCCGATGCCCGCCGCCTGGAACGGCGTGTTGTTGGCATTGATGAGGAAGCCCGACGCCGGATTGATGTTGCGCGGGATATTCGCCCAGGGGACGGTGCCGCTGTCGAGATTGCGTGACGTGTCGCCCGGCAGAACATGCGTGTAATCGAAACCGGGCTTCCGCTTAAGGAAGGCGGCGTTGTAGAAATAGGCGATGTTGCCAGCCGCATCGGCATAGAGAAAATTAGTCGCCGGGACCGCCTGTTTCGACAGTGCTGCCTGCCATTCGGCAAAGTCGCGCGCCTTGTTGAGGCGATAATATTCTTCGACCATGCCGAGCTGTTCGGGCGCTGCATAATGAATGGCAAAGGCGCCCTCGTCATTCTTGATCACCGGGCCATGCACTGATCGATAGGCGGTACGCGGCACGGGAAGCACGAATGGGCCCCAGAGCTTCACGTGCAGCCACACCCGCTGCTGTTCGAGCGGCAGCCATTTGCCATCGAAGCGATATTGCGTGCCGTCATCGTTCAGGACGAGCTTGTAGATATCGATCATATCCGGCCGATTGACCGTGTTGGTCCAGCCCAGTGTCTTGTTGTGCCCCAGCAACGGATAGGGCGCACCGGGGAAGGTAGCGCCAGCAAAATCCCACCCGGCCTTTGAATGCACGACGAGCTCATACCAAGCGACCCCGCCGCGATAGGGCTGGTGGGCATTGGAGACGAGCCGGGTGAAGCCGTCCGCCGATCGCTTGGGCGCGACGACAAAGGCGTTCGATCCGTTCATATTGCCTTCGCTGGTATCGCGCGGCGCATTTTCGCCTGTGGCGGTGACCGGCGCGATGCTGGGGGAGTCAGGTTTCGGCCCGGCAGTTTCCACCGGCAGCGGCTTGTTCCCCGCCAGCGCGCCAAGCACCGCATCGAGCCCGAAGAAGAACGGCGATCGCAGCACGAACCCGGCCGCGATATCCTGGCCATTGACCGGGAACAGGTTGCGGAGCCGGACTTCGCCCGGGTGCTTTTCAGCAAAATGATTGAGCCCCGCGGCGTAAGCATCGAGCAGCGCACGCACATCGGCAGGCTGCTTCATATAATCGCGCGTTACGGTTTCGCGCGCCCGCACCAGCCGCAACGCGTAATCGACGCCTGCGCCTGCCTGCCCGTTCAGCGCGCCAAAGCGGCCGCGCGTCATCGCGATTACATCCTGCAACGTCGAGAAATCATCCTCGGCATGGGCATAGGCGATGCCATAACCGACATCGGCATCGGTGGTGCCAAAGATGTGCGGGACGCCGAACGTGTCGCGAACAATGCGAACGTCATAGGTTCTTGCGGGAGGTGGCGGGGCAGCGGTCGCCGACAACGGCTCCCAGATCGCCAGCCCGATCGCCACCACAATGACGAACACGAGCACGCCTGCGCCCAGGCGCCCTAACAACTTCCGCATCCACCACCCCAGTCTCTATTTGCAACTAGCTTAGCGGCGATGGTGGCGCGATGCGAGGGTATTTCGGGAAGCCTCCTGCGTGGCCTTGTGTTGCAGATTGGCAACACTACATCATGCCCATACCGCGTGCGGGCAAGAGACAGGGACTGGGCATGAACCTCGAAAAATTCACCGATCGCGCCAAGGGCTTTCTGCAATCGGCGCAGACCGTCGCCATCCGGATGAGCCATCAGCGGATCGGCCCGGAACATCTGCTGAAGGCGCTGCTCGAGGATGAGCAGGGGCTTGCCTCTGGCCTGATCACGGCGGCTGGCGGCACCCCCGCGGTCGCCCTGCGCGAGATCGATGCGGCCCTCGCAAAGGTACCCGCTGTGTCGGGTTCCGGCGCGCAGCAAACGCCGGGGCTTGATAACGACGCGGTAAGGATCCTTGATCAGGCCGAGCAGGTCGCGCAAAAGGCGGGCGACAGCTACGTCACCGTAGAGCGGCTGCTGGTGGCCCTCGCGCTGTCGCTGAACACCGTGGCGGGCAAGGCAATCAAGGACGCTGGCGCCACGCCCGAGGGCTTGAACAGCGCGATCAACGATCTGCGCAAGGGCCGCACCGCCGATACCGCAGGCGCCGAGGGAAGCTTCGACGCGCTGAAGAAATTCGCGCGCGACCTGACGCAAGCTGCCCGCGACGGCAAGCTCGATCCGGTAATCGGCCGGGATGAGGAAATCCGCCGCACGATCCAGATCCTCGCGCGCCGCACCAAGAACAACCCCGTGCTGATCGGCGAACCCGGCGTCGGCAAGACCGCGATCGCCGAGGGGCTGGCGATCCGCATCGCCAATGGTGACGTGCCCGATACGCTGAAGGGGCGGCGACTGATGTCACTCGATCTCGGCAGTCTGGTCGCCGGTGCCAAATATCGCGGTGAGTTCGAGGAACGGCTGAAGGGCGTGCTCGACGAAGTGCGCGGGGCCGAGGGCGATATCGTGCTGTTCATCGACGAGATGCACCAGTTGATCGGCGCGGGCAAAAGCGAGGGCGCGATGGACGCCTCCAACCTGCTCAAGCCCGCTTTGGCGCGCGGCGAGCTCCACTGCGTCGGCGCGACCACGCTTGATGAATATCGCAAGCATGTCGAAAAGGATGCGGCGTTGCAGCGCCGCTTCCAGCCGGTGTTCGTCGGCGAGCCGACCGTGCCCGACACGATCAGCATCCTGCGCGGGCTGAAGGAGAAATATGAGCTCCACCACGGCGTGCGGATCACCGATGCGGCGATCGTCGCGGCGGCGACCTTGTCGCACCGCTACATCACGGATCGTTTCCTGCCCGACAAGGCGATCGACCTGATGGACGAAGCGGCGAGCCGGATCCGCATGGAGGTGGAATCGAAGCCCGAAGAGATCGAAACGCTCGACCGGCGGATCATCCAGCTGAAGATTGAGCGCGAGGCATTGAAGCGCGAAACCGATGCGGCGTCGCGCGAGCGGCTGGCCACGCTGGAGGGCGAGCTTGCCAATCTGGAGCAGCAGTCGGCCGAACTGACGCAGCGCTGGCAGGCGGAGAAGGACAAGATTTCGGCCGAAGCGAAGCTGAAGGAGCAACTCGATGCTGCCCGGCTCGAGCTCGAACAGGCGCAGCGCAGCGGCAACCTCGCGCGCGCGGGCGAGCTGTCTTACGGCACGATCCCGCAGCTGCAGCGTCAGCTCGATGAAGCGGCGGGCGCAACCGAAGGCGCGATGCTGCGCGAGGAGGTGACCGCAGACGATATCGCCGGCGTCGTCAGCCGCTGGACCGGCATTCCGGTCGACCGGATGATGGAAGGCGAGCGCGCCAAATTGCTCCAGATGGAGGACGCGCTGGGCAAGCGCGTGATCGGCCAGGCCGAGGCGGTACGCGCGGTTTCCACCGCGGTGCGCCGCGCGCGCGCCGGATTGCAGGACCCCAATCGACCGCTCGGCAGCTTCCTGTTCCTCGGGCCAACCGGCGTCGGCAAAACCGAGCTGACCAAGGCGCTCGCCGAATTCCTGTTCGACGATCCGTCCGCCATGGTGAGGATCGACATGAGCGAGTTCATGGAAAAGCACGCGGTCGCGCGGCTGATCGGCGCGCCTCCAGGTTATGTCGGTTATGAGGAAGGCGGCGTGCTGACCGAGGCCGTCCGCCGTCGCCCCTATCAGGTTATCCTGTTCGACGAGGTCGAAAAGGCGCACGGTGATGTCTTCAACATCCTGCTCCAGGTGCTTGATGACGGCAGGTTGACCGATGGGCAGGGCCGGACGGTCGATTTCACCAACACGATCATCGTGCTGACGTCGAACCTGGGCAGCCAGTATCTGACCGCGCTGGCAGACGGCGAACCCGCAGCCTCGGTCGAGCCGCAGGTGATGGAGATTGTGCGCGGGCATTTCCGCCCCGAATTCCTCAACCGTCTCGACGAGATCGTGCTGTTCCACCGGCTGGGGCAGAGCGAGATGGCACCGATCGTCGACATCCAGGTGGAGCGGGTGCGCAAGCTGCTGGCGGAGCGCAAGGTGACGATCACCCTGAGCGATGGGGCACGCAGTTGGCTGGGCCGGGTGGGCTATGATCCCGTGTACGGGGCGCGGCCGCTGAAGCGCGCAGTGCAGCGCTATCTGCAGGACCCGCTCGCCGACCTGATCCTGCGCGGCGACGTGAAGGACGGCGCGGCGATCAGTGTGAACGAAGGCGACGGCGCGCTGGGGTTGACGATCACCTGACGCCGGTGATCAGCACCCCGCACCGCGCACGCAGGGGGCGGATTGGGCACGTTCGACGGCCTGGCGATCCGCCGCCCGGCGTTCGGCCCATTGCGCCCGCGTCATGCAGGTACGGTGCCTGACGAGGCGGCTGCCGAGTTCAGGCTCGCTGACACAAATGGTCTCGTTCGGGTCGAGCGTCTTTTTGGGCTTGGCCATGGTGGTGGTTTCGGGATCGCCCGGACTCGCCATGGCGACCGGTGCAATGGCGATGCCGAATGACACGAACAATGCCATGATATGTCGAGCACGGTGCATATAAGGTTCCTTCAGCAGCGTTGAGGCTTGCCCCGATTACGCTGAGAATGCGCCATAACCAGCCCCTCGCCAAGGCCATGCATTACGGCCGGTCGCTGCGCGGCTATACCGGCGGCGCGACATCGAAGGCGATCGTCAGCCGATCCCCTTGCGCAAAGGGGCGCGTGCCATGCCACAACCATGAGGGAAACAGCACCAGCTGCCCCGGGCGCGGCTCGATCAGCTGGAGCGGCGGCTGATCGATGCCGATCGCTGCCTGGGGTTCGCCGATTGTCAGCCATCCGGCATGCGGATCGGGATCGTCCGATCGATCGGGCAGCGCGACATAAAGCGCCGAGCTCATCCACCCTTGCGGATGGAGATGATTGGCGTGATGCCCCCCGCCCCGCAACCATACCGACCAGCTGCCGGCAAAACGCACCGGTCGATCGCGGCGTAGCGCCAGCATCGGGTGCGCCGGATCAATCGCGGGCAGGCCGGCGACATAGCTCTCGACCGCAGTCGTAATCGATTGCCGTACAGCCTGGATGATCGGATCGACCCGGTTGAGCAGGGGCCCGTCGGTCTGGGTGCCGCCCCGCACTGACTGATCAAGGTAACTTCCCTGCGCACGGTGCAGGCCGCGCAGCACATCAGCGAGCTGATCGAGCGGTGGCAAGGTCGGCGCAAGGTCGATGATCTTCACCAACGCTGATGGGGCAAGCCAATCGACGCGGGGATCGCCCGCCAGCCGCCAGGCGATGAGTGCGTAAGGCCAGATGGCATCACGATCCGGGCCCGCGAGTGCATTTTCGATCAGGGCCAATGCAGCGGTGAGCCGCCCCTGACGCAGCAAATGCCTGATACGCCACACCGTCAATGGGGACGAGGTGGCGGCCAGTAAGGAATCGGCTCGCGCGATCTGCCCAAGTTCAGCGGCGGCAATTGCCGCGTAATCATGGGTTTCCCTGGCTGCCACCCCAGCGGCGCGCGCGCGATCGACCGCGTCAGCCAAGGCAGCATAGTTTTCCGCACTGACATACAGATCGAACAGCCCCTGCCACAGCATCGGCTCCCCGGGATGCGCTGACAGCGCCCGCTCGAACGAGGCGGCCGCCTGATCTGCCCGGCCGATCAGGGCGCGCAATTGGGAGAGGTGGAGATGCCCCTGCACCCATAAAGGCGATTGGACGAGCACTGCATCAAGCAACGCCTCTGCCTTGGCACCCTCCCCCGCCGCCAAAAGTGCGGCCGCAAAACCGGCGAGCACCTCGCCATTCGCCGGATCGAGCCTTCGTGCCCGATCGAACAGCGCAACCGCGTCGAATCCGGCATCAAGCGTAACGCGTGCATGGCCGTGTGCGATGCTCGGATCGTTCGGTGCGAGCCGTGCCGCCTGCGTGAAGGAGATAACCGCCAGATCAAGCGACTCTATTGCGCGTTCGAGCAGGCCCGCCCATTGCCACAAACGGGCGTCGTTGCTGCGCGCTGCCGCAGCGCGCAGCCATGGCAGTGCCCGTTCTTCCTCACCCGTCGCGAGTACCATCCGAGCCAGATTGCCAAGCGCCTCGGCATTGAGCCCACCCTGCGCCGCCTGCTCCAGCGCCGCGTCGATCGTCACAGGCCAGCGGCTCCGCCGGGCAAGTCGGCAGCAATCAGTGCAGCGACGGCATCGCGCTCGACCGCGCTCAGATCGGGGTGCCAGACATCGAAGATGAACACGATCCGCAGCTGATCACTTGGATTGAGCGCTTCATGTTCGATCGTGTCATCGAACACAAACGCCTCGCCGCGCTGCCAGAATCGCGTTTCGGCGCCGACCCGGAACCAGCATCCGTCCGGTACGACCAGCGGCAAATGGCACACCAGCCGGGCATTGTTGACCCCGACATGCGGGGGGATCGCGGTGCCGGGGGCAAGCAGCGAGAACATCGCATTCTGGCACGCCCCGGTAATGATCGGCTGCGGCACCCGTTCGAGCAATGCCATCGTCTGCGGACAATGATCAGCATTGGCGGCGATCCGGCGGCCATTCTGCCATAAATGGATCGCGGTCCAATCGGGATTGCGATTGAGCGGCCGCCACTGATCGAGCGGCAGATGATCAGCATATTGGATATAGGGTACGAGCTCGGCGCGTTCGGCCGCCATCACCGCCTGCATTTCCGCAGCAATCACGTCAGTTGCTGCTTCGAGTTCGGCAAGCCAGGGAAAATATCGACGCGGATGGAATTCGCGTTCGGCGATTTCGGGATAAAAGAAATGGGTCGGCTCGCTGTGGTACGGGCGAGTGCGGCGCAGCGTGTTGTTGCGGAACCGCGCAATGCGGTGGCGTTCGTCATCGTCGCTGCGAACTTCGCTGGCGGCGGTCGCTGCTTTCAGTCGATCCTCGCGTTCATCCAGCCAGGCGGCGTGCCGCGCCTCGCCCTGGGCGATGACGGTAGCGAATTGTTCGGGGAGATCGCCCGCTGGTCGCTGCGCCAGTGCATGGCCCCAGGCTTCGCCTGCACGCGGGTCTTCGAGCCGATCGAGCAGGGTCGCACGCATTACCAGCGCGGTAAAATCAAGCGGGGCGAGCGCCAGCGCACGGTGCACCGCCTCGAGCGCGATACGGGGTTGGCCAGCGGCGCGGCTCACCCCCGCCAACCGCAACTGAATCGCGGGATCATCGGGGGCCGCATCGGCTGCTTGCCGCAGCAATGCCTGGGCCTGCGCCAAATCGCGCGCCGCCAACGCCCGGTCAGCAGCCGCCACCAGCGCCGCCGCTCCGTCACTCACAGCGTATAGCCGAAGCGATCGACCCAGGGCTGCAGGATCGGGAGCACCGGTTCCAGATGCTGGCGATACCGTTCCCACCGCCCCGCCGCGCGCTTGTAAATCGGCTCGGTCACCTGGGCATAGCTGGCGGTGGTGATCATCCCGCGCGTCCGGGCGGTCTGCTGATGATCAAGTGCCTCGTCGCGCCAGTCGAGCCCCAAAAACGAGAACAGCGGCCGAACCTCTGTTTCAACATTGTCGATGAGCCGTTCATAGACGATCATGTGCTGATCCACCGGCAGTAATTCGGTTGATCGCGCCCACAGCCGGAACGTCAGGTCGTAAAAAGCAGCCGCATCCTCAAGCCGCAGAAAATTCGACATCGCGGCATTCAGGCGGAAGTTGCTCATATAGCAGCTGAGCAGCACGTCGCAGGGATGGCGCATCGCCAGGATGAACTTCGCATCCGGGAACAGGCGACGGATCAGCGGCACTTTGTGGAGGAACAGCGGCGACTTATCGACAAGCGTCTGGTGCGCCGCCAGCGGCGCGATCTTGGCGACCTCCTCATAATATTGCGCGCGCAGGCGGACGATATCGGCATCGTTCAACCCCGGCAGCGCGGCCATCCCGCCCAGCGTCTGATCGACCAGATTGAGCGGCGGCTCTTCTTCAAGCACGACCACATCGGGGTGCCCCATCAGGATCGTATCGAGCAGCGTTGTGCCCGATCGAGGAAAGCCAACCAGAAACACCGGATCGGGCCGCTCCGGCGCGGGACGAGCCGATGTCCAGCCGCCAAGCCAGGCGGGGGAAAGCAATGCCAGTTCCGCTTCGAGCGTTTCGCGTAGTGTGGCAGCGCGCGCGAGGGGATCGCTCGGGTGCGCCTGATGCAAGCGTGCCGTTTCAGCGAACCAGTGAAACGCCTCATCGGTTTGCCCCAGCCGATCGAGCAAGGTCGCACGAATATGCGCCGTGCGTTCAGGCTCGACGCTGGACGGCACCTTTTCCAGGCTTTCGAGCGCCGCCTCAAAATCCTTAGCGCGACGCTGATCAAGCGCGCGGATGAAGGATAGCACGCCCGGATCGACGCCGTTCGCCTCAGCCAGCGCGGTCAATGGCGCGAACTCATCTTCACGATTGGTGTGTTCATATTGCACCGCCAGACCGAGATAGGCATCGGCGAGCTGGGGATCGCTGGCAATCGCCTGCCGAAACGCGGTTTCGGCATCGGCAGTGCGCATCACCAGCCCGCATTCGACCGCAAATTTGAATTGCAGGCTCGCATTGCGGGGATCGCGCCGAACCGCTTCCTCGATCACCGGCAGTGCCTGATCGTGGAGCCCCTCGGCTTTGAACTGAACATAAAGCTCATGCAACGGGCGAGCATCGCCGGGGAAATCGGCGGCGGCCTCGCGCAGCACGGCTTCCGATTCACGAAAGCGGTCGGCCGCTCGCAGCGCGGCGGCAAGGTTCAGGCGGGTCGGGGCGGCACGGCGATCAAGCGCGACGGCTTTTTCGAGTGCGGCGATGCTGCCTCGTCCATCGCCCTGCGCGGTTCGGGCGTTGCCCAGATTGTTCCAGCTTTCGAAATCATCGGGCGCGCGGTCAACGACATGGGCGTAGGCAATCGCCGCCTCATCAAAGCGCTCGAGCGATTGCGCCAGAAATCCGCGATACCGGGCAATGCGCAGCGATGGATCGGCCATGGCCAGCGGCTGGGTCGCGATGGCGAACGCGCCGGATAAATCGCCGAGATCGATCAGCGCGGCAATCAGATTACAGGCGATCGTTGCATCGTCAGGCCGGCCGCCATGCGCCGCCCGCAAATGCCGGACCGCGCCAGCCAGATCGCCCGCGCGCGCCACGATCATCCCCAAAAACGCATTGAGTGCGACGATATCGCCACCTGCGATCAGTCCGCGCTCGGCAAGTGACCGTGCGCCGACCAAATCGCCAGCGCGTGCGGCACTCATTGCCTGTTGGAGAACGGCTGCAGTTTGTGCGTCGAACATCGTCTGACTTGTCATCTGGGGGTTATGCGGCGCGGGCACCAATCCTGGCAATCCGGTTTACTCAGGCCATGACCGGGCCTTACCGCCATGAAAATGGGCGGCGGACCAAATAGCCCGCCGCCCGTCATTTCAGTTCTGGAAACAAACCGTCGACTTAGAAGTCGAGGGTCAGGCCCATATAGATATACCGGCCCAGCGCGTCATAGGTCGCTGGATAGGTGTTGCCGTTGCAGGGGCCTGATGGACACAGGTTCGAACCCGACCGGCCACCATTGCCCGAGGTGACATAGGGCGGCTGGATATCGACCACATTGTTGACGCCAACGCGGAACGTATAATGCGTTGCCACCTGGTAGGTCGCCGCCAGATCGAAGTAATCATAAGGGCTGAGGCGCAGGCCGGGATTGAAGTTGAACGTGCCCGACAGCGACTGCTGACCGCTGACAGTTTCGGCCGTTACCGGGCCGATATGGCGCCACTGAACCGAGAAACCGAGGCCCATTGGGGCATCCCAGGTCAGCCGTGCCTTGTGCCGCCAGCGTGGCAGCGGTGCACCCGTCTGCGTCGTGCCGCCGCCACTGCAGGTTGGCCCGTAAAGACCAGCGCAGTCATAGGGCTGGGTAAGGCCATTATTCACCCGGTACGAGTCAAGATAGGTGCCGTTGAAGCTGAGGTTCAGCTTGCCCAGCGAACCGATCGGCTGGCTGTAGGTGCCGACGATTTCGATGCCCTTGGTCTGCACTTGGCCGACATTGTTCGGCGTATCGATGACGAAGCCGTTCGGCGTGAGCCAGATCGACCCTGCTGTGTCACGACGAACCAGCGCGCAAGATGCCGCGGCGGCCGATGCCGTCGAATTGGCGACGCAGTCCGCCAGGATCGAGTCGGCGCCGAAGCTGCGAATGGCGTTGTCGATCTTGATGTCGAAATAATCGACCGTCAGCGCCAGGCGGCTCAGGAAGCGCGGCTGGAGGATCACGCCCACGCTCTTGGTGGTCGAGATTTCGGGCAGCAGGTTGGTGTTGCCGCCGAGCAGACCGTTATACTGGCCAGCCGGGTTGGCCGCCGTACGCTGGCCGATCGCCAGACCCTGGGCACGGCAACCAAAGTCATTTGCCGTGATGGTGATGCCCGCGCACGGATCATTGCTGCCGTCGAGCCCGACGGTGTTGGTCGAGAACAGCTCCTGGATGTTCGGTGCACGAACAGCGCGGTTATACGAACCGCGGAAGCGGATATCGTTGATCGGCGCAAAGTTCAGACCGAACTTGTAGGTGTCAGTACCATAGCTCCGATTGGCGCTCGTGCTGTAATCCGAACGACGATAGCCGGTCGTGAACGACAGATCCTTGATGAAATCGTCCTGGACGATCGGGATCGCCGCTTCACCGAAGAACTCATAGACGTTGAAGCTGCCCGACAGCGGCAACGTCGCGCCGCCCTGGCCGGTCAGATCACCGGTCTGGAAGGCGTTATCGGTCTGCAGTTCAAGCGATTCCCTGCGATATTCAAAGCCAAGGTTCACCGCGACGCCGTCATTCGCCCAAGGCAGCTTGACGCCATACTTGTCGAGCTGACCGGTGAAGGAGACGTTGGCAACCTGTTCCGATGTTTGGCCCTTCTGGAATCCAGTCGCGGAAAGATACGCAACCGCTGCGGCACTGGCCGCACCACGACCGGCAAACACATTGTAGGGAACGCAGTTCGGATCAGTCCCGTCACGGACCGAGCGGCAAATCGGCGTGCCGCCGGGGCCAGCAACCACGTCAAGCGCGCGACCGAGGCGAGCAACCGAGAATTCGTTCGAGTAAACCTGGGTGTAGTTGGTCCGGCCATATTGGAAGAACGCATCATAGGACCAGGCATCGCCCAGATCGCCCTTCGAACCGATGACGGTGCGGAAGTTGGTATGCTGCAGATCGCTGCGACGCGGACCACCTTCAACGTTGCGGCGCAGCAGCTGGAAGAACGCCCGGTTATAGGCAGCGCCTGTGGTTGGGTCGATGAAATTGACCGGGGGCGCGGCAGGGTTCGGATTGTACGGCGCGCCCTGGGCGAGCGGGAAACTGCCGAGGAAACCGTTGATCAGGTTTTCCGAGCCAAAGATCACCGAGCGCTGCTGCGCCGAAATCAACGGATTGTCGGAGTTGATCGTCAGCGTGTTGCCGAAGTTACCCGACGGCGCGATCTGAGCGACCGTGCGATCGTCCATAAACATGAATTCGAGATAGGGCTTAATCGATTCGTTGATCTCGTAATTCGCGAACAGGCCGGCCGTGTAGCGCTCGTCAGGGCGCTGATAATAGTTGGTCGGTGCAAAGTTGAACAGCGAGGTCGAGTTGTTGAACGCGCCGCCGGGGCCGAAGGTGTAGATCGTCGACGTGGCTGCTGCGCCGCCAAAATTGTCGAACACGATCGCGTTGCCATTATCCGACGTTGCCGAACCGCCGCAACGTGGCGCGCCGCCACCGGTATTCTGCAGCACGCAGGCACTGTAATCGCGATTGGCCTGCAGCACAGCGTTGATCTTGCGGTAGCCGGCATAGGCAGTGACATGGCCGCGGCCGTCATCAAAGCCAGCACCGATCGAGATCGTGCCATCGAACTGGTCACCATCGGTGACGCTGCCGGTCGGGAAATCAAAGCCCTGAAGGCCGGCCGCCTGACGGTTCAACAGCAGCGGCGTGAGGAACTTGTCGCCATTGCCATGCTGGTAAAAGCTGTACTGACCATCGAAGCGGACGCCCGAAAAATCAGTGTCCATGATGAAGTTGACGACGCCGGCAACGGCATCGGCACCATAGGTCGACGATGCACCGCCGGTCAGCACTTCGACGCGTTTGACGAGCGAGGCGGGGATGATGTTGATATCGGCTGCCGAACCGGCCGATGGCCCGGGGTCACCCGGGAGCAGGCGGCGGCCGTTCACCAGCGTCAGTGTGCGCGACGTGCCCAGACCGCGAAGATCGATGCTCGCCGTGCCGTCAGCGCCGTTCGACAGTGTCGATGCCTGGCTGGCATAGACCGATGGCAGTGTGTTCAGCAGGTCTTCGATACGGGTCGTGCCCTGCAGTTTGATGTCCTGCGACGAAACCACCGTGATCGGCGAAACCGACTGAAGATTGGGCGTTGGAATGCGCGAACCGGTGACGACGATGTCGGTGTTGGTTGCGGGCGCTTCCGTGCTCGCCGGGAGCGTTTGCGCGTCCGCCGTCTGAGCGAATGCAGGCGTCGCGAGCAGAGCGATGCCGAGAACACCGATCGCCGCGCCGGATTTGAATTGGTTGATGCGAGCCGATTTGCGCATGGTTGTTCCCTCCCATTTGGCTGCCCCGTCGCGCATCTCGCGACCTACGGCAGCACGTTTTGACCCCGCAGGGCTATGGTGCAGATTCACTCCCATCGTGGACAAAGCGCAAACGGGAACTTAGGATCATTGCTAGTTCATGACTGTTTTTGTGTCTGATGTTGCCCAATTGCAACATTTTGTAACACTACGAGACCCTCTCAGGGCAGTTGGGGGCGAGCAACCGCGAAAGAGGTGCAATGCGCAGCTATTGGCCATTAGGGGTTTTGGTGATCCTGGCATCGCCCGCCGATGCGAAGGATCCGGTTCGGGCGCCGCAGCTCGAACGGCTCGTCGCGTGCAAGGCGATGGCCGATCCTGCAGCGCGGCTTGCCTGTTATGACCGCGAGGTCGCCTCGATCGATCAGGCCGAGCAGCGCAACGAACTCGTCATCGTCGAGAAGGAACAGGTGCGCAAAGCGCGGCGCACCCTGTTCGGACTCTCCCTGCCGCGGATCGATTTGCTGGCAGGCGCGGACAATGATGACACGATAGACCAGATCGACAGCAAGATCGCAGCCGCGCGCCAAGGCCCCGGTGGCTGGCGCGTGACGCTGGAAGATGGATCGATCTGGCAACAAGTGGACGACAAGCCGATGTTCCGCGATCCAAAACCCGGCGATACCGTCATCGTCAGCCGCGGCGCGCTGGGCAGCTATTTCCTGCGGGTCAATAAGGTCCCGGCGATCAAGGTGCGCCGGATCATCTGATCAGGTCGATGCACGCATCGCTATCGCACCACCGGCATCGGCCCTGCCAGCAATAGCGGATCGATGCGGCTGTCGCGCCATTTCACGCTCCAGTGGAGATGCGGGCCGGTCGCGCGGCCTGACATGCCGACCGCGCCGATCGGCTGGCCGCGCTTCACCGTTTCGCCCACCCGCACATCGATCCGCGACAGGTGCAGAAACGCGCTGTTCAGCCCCATGCCGTGATCGATCATCAGCAGATTGCCCTCCAAGGTGAAGGGATGATCGGCGGCCAGGATCACCACGCCATCGGCAGGCGCCATCACCGTTGTGCCGGCCGGCTGGGCAATATCGGTGCCCGAATGATAGCTGCCGGCCTCGCCATTTTTGTAGATCCGCTGGGAGCCGAACATCCCCGACAAGCGCCCGACCACGGGCCATAGAAAGGGTTGCTGCCAGCCCGCCGAGATGACGCTGATCCGCCTGGCAGCGTTGATCTGATCGAGCTCGGCCGGGCGCAGCCGGTTAAACTCCTCGGTCGGCTGGGCAAAGCGCGGCAAGCTATCGAGCCGTTCGATGTTCCAGGACCGCCGAGCGACCGACAATGCCTCAGTCACGACCCGCCCATCCTCGAGCGTTGCCGACAGGCTTGCCGTTGGCGGGGCATCCCGATCAAAGGCGATCAGGAAGCGGCCATCGGCAGCCAGCGTCAAGGGCGCCCCGTTGAAGCTGAGAAATGTGGTGCCGGCCGGTGCTTTGCCAATCACGGCACCACCCTGAATGATCGGCCCGCTCAGGCGAAAGCCGGTTTGGGTGAGCAATCGCTGGGTCGATGATGATGGTGACGGCGTGTCCGGCTTGGGCGACGACTGAGTCATGACCGTCACCGGCGCGCGGACCACAGGAGCGGACTGGCCGGGCCGCTCCGCTGCCGGGGCAATGCAGCTGCCCTGCAGAACCAGGATCGCGATGCCCGCCAACCAGCGGCGACCGCGCTTCATGCGCTTATCTGTTGTGCCCCCCGGCGACTGCCCCCCCCGGTGCGTCATTCGGGGGACATGGCCGCCATCGCGACGGCGGCGCTGGCATAAGGCTGTTGCAACGCCACGCTCCAGTAACGCAGCGCATCAAGGCCGATCCGCTCTCCCGTTACAGCACAGGCAACGTGATCCCCCGGCGCGAGCACACGAAAGCTGTTCGCCATATAATGGAGCCGGGCCGGGCGATCGGTATTCGACATCAACATGGCATGCTTTCCTGGGCGCATCCGGTGCGCCGTTTCGCCAACACTATAGCAGGCTGGGCTGATCGGTCTTGGGCTTTTCATAGGCCTTTGCGCCCGACCGCTCAACCCGCGCATCGACGCTGCCATCCCCAAAATGGAGGGTGAGCGCGCCCGCCCCGCGCGCCTGCGCCGCACTGGTAACGACTCCGCCGCCACGTGCCTCGACCAGCACATAGCCGCGCTTCAACAAGCCGCTGGGGTTCACCGCCTCAAGCAGTTGCACTGTCCGCCCCAGCCGATCGCGCGCGCTGGCCAGCTGCCGTTCGAGCATCGCCGGGCGCAGTACCGCGCCGACCCGGTCAAGCTGGGTGCGCCCGCGCACGACCCGCGCCTCCAGCGCGCGATCGAGCTTTGCGCCCAGGTCATCCGCTTTTTGCCGCTGCGGGCCGAGCAGCGCATCGCGCCGCGGCATCAGTCGCGTCATCGCGTCGAGCCGTTCGCGCGCGCGCTCCTGATAGCGTCGCACACAGCGTTCGGCGCGCTGGGCATAGCTCGCCACGGTCGCGATCAGATCAGCGCGGACCGGCACCGCGATCTCAGCGGCGGCAGTCGGCGTCGGCGCGCGCAGATCAGCGGCGAAATCGGAGAGGCTGGTATCGGTTTCATGCCCCACCGCCGAAATGACCGGGATCGAGCAATCGGCGATCGCGCGCACCACGGCTTCCTCGTTGAAGGCCCAGAGATCCTCGATCGAGCCGCCGCCCCGCGCGACGATAACGAGATCGGGGCGCGACACCGGGCCGCCGGGCGCGATCGCGTCGAAGCCGCGTACCGCGCGCGCAATCTGCACCGCAGCACCTTCGCCCTGCACTGCCACTGGCCAGACGATCACATGACTGGGGAAACGATCCGCCAGTCGGTGGAGGATATCGCGGATCACCGCGCCGGTCGGCGAGGTGACGACGCCAATCGTACGCGGCAGGAACGGCAGGGCTTTTTTGCGCGACGGATCGAACAGCCCCTCGCCCGCCAGCTTGGCCTTCAGCTTCTCCAGCAGCGCCATCAACGCGCCTTCGCCGGCCAGCTCCATCCGATCGATCACGATCTGGTATTTGGAGCGGCCGGGATAGGTGGTGAGCTTGCCGGTTGCGATCACTTCGATCCCGTCCTGCGGGGTAAAAGGCAGCGCGCTCGCCGCGCCTTTCCAGATCACCCCGTCGATCACCGCGCTTTCATCCTTCAGTGCGAGATAGACATGGCCCGAAACCGCGCGCTTATAACCCGATATTTCCCCGCGCAGCCGGACATGGCCGAACTCGCCCTCAACGAAGCGCTTGAGTTTCATCGAAAGCTCGCCAACGCTGAGCGGCGCTGCATTGTCGCCGGGGATCGTCTCGGCTACCAGCCGCGATCCTACAGTATCTGGGCCTTCATCGGGGAAACTGACTGACATGAACGTCCTGCTGATCGGATCGGGCGGCCGCGAGCATGCGCTGGCATGGAAGCTGGCGCAGTCACCGGCCCTGACGACGCTCTATGCCGCACCCGGCAATCCCGGCATAGCCCAACATGCTACGATCGCCGCGATCGACCCGAGTGACCATCGCGGGATCATCGATTTCTGTCTGCGCAACTCGATCGAGCTCGTCGTGATCGGCCCCGAAGCACCACTGGTTGACGGGCTGGCGGATAATCTGCGGACGATGAAGATCGCGGTTTTCGGGCCTGATGCCAAGGCGGCGCAGCTCGAAGGATCGAAGGGCTTCACCAAGGATCTGTGCAAGCGCGCGAAAATCCCCACCGCGCGCTATGCCCGCGTCACCTCGCGCGACGGGGCGCTCGCGGCTTTGGGCGATTTCGGGCTGCCGGTGGTGATCAAGGCCGATGGGCTGGCGGCGGGTAAGGGCGTGACGATCGCCACAACGCGGGAGGAGGCCGAAGGCGCGCTCGACGGCATGTTCGGCAAAACCGGTGGCGACGCGGTGATCGAGGAGTTTCTGGAGGGCGAAGAGGCGAGCCTGTTTGTGCTGACGGACGGCACCGCGATCATCCCCTTCGGCTCCGCGCAGGACCATAAACGCGTCGGGGACGGCGATACCGGCCCCAATACCGGCGGCATGGGCGCGTATAGCCCGGCGCGCGTGCTAAACCCCGCGCTCGAGCAGCGCGCCATCGATGAGATCATCGCGCCGACGGTGCGCGCGATGGCGGCGGCGGGGATGCCTTTTTCGGGGGTGCTTTATGCCGGGCTGATGCTCACGGCTGACGGCCCCAAGCTGATCGAATATAATGCCCGCTTCGGCGATCCCGAATGCCAGGTGCTGATGATGCGGCTGGACAGCGATCTGCTGCCGATCATGCTCGCCACCGCGCGCGGAACGCTCGCCGATTGTCCGGCGCCCGTGTTTTCAGACGATGTCGCGTTGACAGTGGTGATGGCGGCGCGCGGCTATCCCGGTACGCCCGTGAGCGGTGGCACGATTGGCGGGATAAACGCCGCCGAAGCTTTAGGCGCGCGCGTGTTTCAGGCCGGAACCAAAGCCCTGGGTGAGACGCTGGTGGCGAGCGGCGGGCGCGTGCTCGCGGTAACGGCGCGGGGCGAAAGCGTGCAGGCGGCGCAGACGCTCGCCTATCGGGCGATCGATGCGATCGATTTTCCCGATGGCTTTTGCAGGCGTGATATCGGCTGGCGTGAGATTGCGCGCGAGCCCGGCTGAAGGACGGAGTGACCCTATGACGACCCTGTTAAGCGCTGCCGCATCGGCAAATTCGGGTGCCATGACCACCCTTGCGATGATCCTGATTGTAATGGGCGCGGTGTATGCACTGGCGTTGATCTGGTGGGGCACGATGCAGCGACGGGCAAAGGCGCACGAAGTTGCCGATGCCGAAAAACACGCCGTGCTCGCCGGGCATGCACCGGAAGCCGCGCCTGGCGCAGAGGTTTTGGACGAGGCGGAGGCAGTGTCGCCACCGTTGGTCAAGCCTTTGGTTGACGCCCCTGTTGTAGCAGCAGCGCCCCTGCCTGCCGATAGCGGCAGCAGCCAACCGCTAACCCTCCTTAAGGGACTTGGCCCAAAAGCCGCCGCGCGGCTCGGCGAGCTTGGGATCACCAGCGTCGATCAGCTCGCAGCACTTTCACCCGGCCAGATTGCCGATATCGACGCGCAGATGGGCAGTTTCGCAGGCCGGATCTCACGCGACCGCTGGATCGAACAGGCGAAGCTGCTGGCGGCGGGCGATGTCGCCAGTTTCGAAGCGGCGTTCGGGAAGCTGGGGAGTTAAACCGAATTCGGCTCGCCTGGCCTCAACATTGTGCCGATTGTAAGCGTGCCGCCCGCAAATTTGCCCTGACCGCGATCTTGGCGGCGCTGCTCGTCCCCTAAGGCAGAAAGCGGCTAGGACACATCAGGCCAAAATGCGCGCACAGAGCGGCAACATCATGATGATCGACAGCGCGCGGTTCAAAGCCATTTCGGAAAGCCAGTACAAATGGCGCGGCAATGCAGCGGACCTGTAAGGTGTCCAATGTGCCAACGCCATTGAGCGCACCGGCAGGATAAAATGAATTCTCGCTTGGGGCACCAAGGACACCTTCCCCAACATCATTCAGAACAAAGCCATGGAGATCGACCGACCCGTCGATTGGATGAAGAAACACAGGATTCCAATCCCGTCCGTCCGGCTGAACGATAGGCTGATACCCCAGCGCCGTAAGCGTTTGCTGAAAACCCTTCAGATCAGCGAAATGAACGGTGAGATCCAAATCGGAATGAGGACGCGTTTGTCGACCGAGCAGCGCATCCACGCCCCAGCCGCCGTCGATCCAGTAATCGAGGCCGGCCGCTTCAAAAGCGCGACATAGGGCTGAGACCGTTGCAAGCTGCATCGTCGGCAAGTCAACAACCCATTCGCTAAAAGGCCGACCGTCAGATCACCGTAACACTGACCTTCGCCCTTATCGCTTCAAACCCTAATCCCCGCGCACCACGGCGCTCACCAGCAGCTTGTCGATCCGGCGACCGTCGAGGTCGACGACTTCGAATTTCCAACCCTGTTCGACGAAGCTTTCGCCCTCACCGGGCAAATGGCGGAACACCGCCAGCGCAAGCCCCGCAACGGTGGCGTAATCGCGGTCTTCGGGCAGATCGATGCCGATCCGGTCGGCCAGCGCATCAACCGCCATCTGCCCCGCGACGAGCAGCGTGCCATCATCGCGCACCACGACGCTCGGTTCATCATCGGGATCGGCATCAGACGCGAATTCGCCCGCAATCGCTGACAGCAGATCAGCCGGCGTCACAATGCCTTCGAAATGGCCATATTCGTCGTGGAGCAGCGCCATCGGCACCTCAGCGCGGCGCAGTGCATTCAGCACATCCATCGCATCGAGCTGATCGAGCACGACGGGTGCCTTGCGCATCAGGTTGCGCAAGTTGAGCGGCTCGCCCGCGAACACGGCCGCGACGATATCGCGCGCCTGCACCACGCCGATCACGGCATCGACCGACCCCTCAACCACCGGCAGCCGGGTATGGGTGGCCGTCATCAGCGCGTGGCGAATCCCGGCCTCATCAAGATCGACATCGAGCCACTCGATATCGGTACGCGGCGTCATCACCTCGCGCGCGGGGCGATCGGCGAGGCGGACGACGCCGGAGATGATCGATCGCTCATGCTCCTCGATCACGCCCGATTTGGAGGCTTCGGCGACGATCATATGCAGCTCCTCCGCCGTCACATGATCCTGCGATTCGCGCTGCACGCGCAACAGCCAGAACAACCCCGCACTGGTCGAATCGAGCAGCCACACGACGGGCGCGGTCGCCACCGCCAGCCACTGCATCGGCACGGCCATCACCACCGCAATCGCCTCTGGCGCGCGCAACGCGAACTGCTTTGGCACCAGTTCCCCGATCACCAGCGATGCATAAGTCGTCAGCCCGATGACAATCGCAAAGCCCACCGACAAGGCGAGCGGCTGGCTCATGCCGAGCGCGGCCAGCCGGGCGCCCACCGGTGCACCCAGGCTCGCACCCGAATAGGCACCAGCGATGATCCCAATGAGCGTGATGCCGATCTGCACCGTCGACAGGAATTTGCCCGGGTCCGATGCGAGCAGCAATGCCGCACGGGCCCCGCGCACCTGCGCGCGCGCCATCGCCTCCAGCCGCGCGCGACGCGACGAGACGATCGCCAGTTCGGACATCGCAAAGACGCCGTTCAGGACAACAAGGGCCGCGATGATCGCGACGTCGATCCAGGGAAAGGGGGGAAGCGGTGCCATGGCGCTGCGATGCTCTTTGCCGCACATCGGCGCCGCGCACAACAGAGCGGGATGAATTAGGCGCAGCGCCAGCCTGGGTTATGCTTATCGACGCTCGGCGAAGAAGGCGCGGAGCAGCGCCGCCGCTTCCCCCTCACCGATGCCGGGATAGATTTCAGGGCGGTGGTGGCAGGTTGGCTGCGTGAAAAAGCGCGGGCCATGGGCAACCGCGCCGCCCTTGGCATCATCGGCCCCATAATAGAGCCGGTCGATCCGCGCATGGCTGATTGCGCCGGCGCACATCGCACAGGGCTCGAGCGTTACCCACAGCTCGCACCCATCGAGCCGATCACGGCCGAGCGCAGCCGCTGCCGCACGAATCGCTAGGATTTCCGCGTGAGCGGTCGGATCATGCAGCGCGCGCGGGGCATTGGCAGCGGTTGCGATGATCTGGCCGCCCTGGACGATGACGGCGCCGACGGGCACTTCTCCCGCTGCAGCGGCATCGCGCGCCGCTGCCAGCGCCGCGCGCATCGGATCGGGCAAGGGGAACATCCCCCACTTATGCGCCGATCATGCAGGATTTTGCTAGGCTCGTTGCCGCGGTCCAAGCACCCGGATCAGCGCGAACGCCATCCCGGGCAGATACCCAGCCAGCGTCATCCCACAGGCAATCGCAAAGTCACGCCCCGGCCCAAAGGCACGAAACACCCCCAGCGGCGGCAACAATGCCGCCGCCAGGATCGTCGCCGGCTCGGCGCGATCCAGGCGGGCAGGCTGCATTATTTGGCGTCCTGCGCGTTAGCAGGCTTTTCAACCGATACAGTGGGCACCGCGATCGTCTGCGTCGTCGTGCCAACCGTGGGCACTTCGATCGACTTGTTTTCGGTACCGAATTCGATCTTCGCCATATTCATCGTGAATTCGGGGACCTGACCACCTTCGAGTTTGAGCGCCGGGGCCTGCGCCACCTTGCTCTGATCAATGCTGACCAGGCCAAGCGACCAGGCGCCTACAACGACAAGGGCGGCAAGCCCGACGAGAATGAGGAGTGCGCGCATCATATATCTTCCTTCAGATGATCAGATCGTTTGCGTAATAACGCCGCATGTCCCCGGTTGGTTTCATGGTAAATCAAGATTCAATTCACCCCAACGGTTGACTGTAACGTTCGAACTGGCTATCCGCGCCCTCTTTCCGGGCAACCAGAATTCAGGAATTCAAGCAATGTCGCGTATCTGCGAACTGACCGGCAAGGGCCGGCAGGTGGGCCACAACGTATCCCACGCCAACAACAAGACCAAGCGCACTTTTCTGCCAAACCTGCAGAATGTGACGCTGATCTCCGACGCGCTGGGCACCAGCGTGAAGCTGCGCGTGTCGACCAACGGCCTGCGGTCGGTGGAGCATGTCGGCGGCCTGGACAATTGGCTGGTGAAGACCGCCGACGACCAGCTGTCGCTGAAGGCACGCCGCCTGAAGCGCGACATCCGCAAGAAGCTGACCCCGGCAGCTACCGCTGCCTGATTATGCGATTTAACGACGCGGTGGGAACATCGCGTCGTCTAATCGGAAGTTGAGCAGCAGGCTCTGCTGCAGCGACGACTGGTTATCGTCGGACACGATCCAGATAGCGGTGCGTCCGGTCGATTCGCGGACGACCGCGATCCCTTCATAATTATCCGACAGGGCAGGCGGCGCGAATCGCGCCAGCACCCGTCCCGCGACGATCTTTCCCGGCGCAATCGCGCGCGGATCGATAAGCGTCAGCACCACCCGAAAACCGCTTGTCACCCGGAACCGACGGTTGAGCACCAGCAACCGGCCATCGGGCAGTTCGGCAATGCCGGTCGGTTTGTAGCCGGCGGGCGGGCGATAGCCGAAGCGGAAGCCCCGGCGGCTTGCCCGGGTGGGATCCCCGTCGAATCGAATACCGATGACGGCCCGCCCCTTCGTGGCCGGCCAGTCGCCATCCTCAGACAGCACGATGAAACTGCCGTCGCGTAGCCGCACCATCGCCTCAGCCCCGCCATTGACCGGCCATTTGCGCATCGCACGTGGTGCCACATGACGCAGCGATTTCGCCAGATCGGGCGAATAGGCCCAGATCGCGTTGCTGTTCTCGAACCCAACCCAAATCGTGCCACTAGTCGGGTCGCGTGTTATCGATTCGCTGTCGCGGTCGCTCTTTTCCCAGCCGATGCCGGGACCATCGGGCAAGTCGGCGAATTTTCGATCGGCGACGCGCCCTTTCGAATCGACCCGAAAGCGCACGATGTTTCCGCCGTCGCTCAGCAGGGTGAAGCGATCGCCATCGACGATCAGCGACGAAAAGCTGCCGAACGCCGGATCCGGGCTTCGCAGTCGATAGCCGCGTTCATAGATCAGCGCGCCGATCCGGCGTCTCGCTGGCGTTGTGGGATAAAGCGCCACCGGCTCGATCGTGAATGCCGCGCGTGTGCCCAGCAACGGCAGTCGCGGCACCGTGGACCAGCCCGGCACGAATAGCAGCATCGCGGCGATCGACAGGATCAGGGGAGAGCGGAAGCGGCGCATTTGCCCACCCATATCGACCGGCGAAGCAAAAGGCAGCGGCGATCGCGTGGCCGCCGGTGCCGATGAACGGGCGATAACAGGTGCATTCAGACTTGGGTCAATGCGGCACCTCCATAAGGGCAGGGTCGAAGAATGATTGCACGCCCATCACTGATCGACCGGGGTGCTGAAAAGGAGAATGACCATGTTGAAGAAATTGTCGCTTGCCAGCATCGCTCTCGCCATCAGTGCCAGCGTCCTTGTTCCCGTCGGTTCGGCTTCTGCCCAAGATTATCGCGGCGATTATCGCCAGCAGCAGTTCCGCGGCGACGGCTTCCGCGACGATAATCGCGGCAACCGCTTCAATGACGGCCGGTTCAACGATGGTCGGTACAACCAGGGTTATTACGACCAGGGCTATAACAATCGGTTCAACAATCGCCGGAATTTCCGCAACAATCGTCGCTGCAACGACGGCACGGGCGGCGCGCTGCTCGGCGCGATTGCCGGTGGTCTGCTTGGCGACTCGATTGCAGGACGCGGCGATCGTACCGCTGGTGCTTTGATCGGCGGTATCGGTGGTGCTCTGGCCGGTCGCGCCATCGAACGTGATGGCCGTAATGGCTGCCGCAACTTCCGCTAAACCCGTTTCCCTCGCGTAGCGTATCGAGGGTGGGGCCCGGTCTCTGATGAGGCCGGGCCCCGAATTTTGTGCGCCGCGGGCCTGCGGCCGTCAGTACATGTGTTGCCCGCCATTGATGCTGAGCGTCGATCCGGTGACGAACCCGCCATCCTCCGAACACAGGAACGCCACACCGCGTGCGATTTCCATCGCCTGACCCAGCCGCCCGACCGGGATTTTCGCGACGATCTTTTCCAGCACATCGGCGGGCACTGCAGCGACCATGTCGGTATCGATATAGCCCGGCGCGATCGCATTTACGGTGACACCCGCCTTCGCGCCTTCCTGCGCCAGCGCCTTGGTGAAACCGTGAATGCCCGATTTGGCGGCGGCATAGTTCACCTGGCCATATTGCCCGGCCTGGCCGTTGATCGACCCGATATTGACGATCCGGCCCCATTTGCGATCGCGCATGCCGGGGAAAACCGCCTTTGCCATGTTGAAGCAGCCGCCCAGATTGGTGTCGATCACCTCTTTCCAGGCCTGATAGGTCAGCTTCATGATCGTGCCGTCCCGGGTAATGCCGGCATTGTTGACCAGCACATCGACGGGCCCAAGCGCATCGGCGACGGCGGCACACCCAGCCTGGCACGCATCATAATCCGCCACGTCCCACTTGAAGGCCGCAATGCCCGTGCGATCGGTAAAGTCCTGCGCGCGCGCTTCATTGCCGGCGTAGTTGGCAGCAACGATGTGCCCATTGTCGCGCAAGGCGACGCTGATCGCCTCGCCGATGCCGCGTGTTCCTCCAGTGACGATTGCAACGCGTGCCATGACTCTCTCTCCTGCAGCCTTCTTATCGAATGACCCTAGGGCGAGACCTGCCACCCTTCAAGTTCGCGCGCGATCAGCATACGCAACATGGCGATGCCGTCCGCGCTGTCGTTCAGGCACGGGATATAGGCAAAATCGGTACCGCCATGTTCCTCGAAGCTCTCACGTCCGCGAATCGCCAGTTCCTCGAGCGTTTCGAGGCAATCCGCCGAAAATCCCGGCGCGATGATCGCGATTTTCTTGATGCCCTTGCCCGGCAACGCTTCCAGCGTGTCATCGGTCGCAGGTTCGAGCCATTTGGCGCGGCCAAAGCGCGACTGGAAGGTGATGATCACTGGGCGGCCAAGCGCTTCGCCCAGTAAACGCGCGGTTTTCTGGCAATGGCAATGATAGGGATCGCCAAGCTCAAGCGTACGCACCGGCATGCCATGAAAGCTCACCACCAGCGCATCGGGCGTGAAATCGAGCCCCGCCAACCCCGTCTCAATCGAGCGATGAAGCGCACCGATATAGAGCGGATCGTCATAATAAGGCGGCAGCGTGCGCATCGCCGGCTGCCAGCGCATCGCCGCCAGTGCCTCGAATGCCTTGTCGTTAGCGGTCGCGGTCGTCGCGCCGCAATATTGCGGATAAAGCGGCGCGACCAGAATGCGGTCGCACCCGGCATCCTTCATCGCCTGCAATCGATCAGGGATGGATGGCTTTCCATAGCGCATCGCCCAATCGACCGTCACGTGCGGGCCGAATGCGCCCTGCAGCGCCGCACTCTGCGCCTTTGTGATGCTCGCGAGCGGTGATCCGTCCGGCCCCCAGACTTGCGCATAGGCCTCCGCCGATTTCTGTGGGCGGGTATTGAGGATGATCCCGCGCAGAATCGGTTGCCACAAGAATTGGGGAATCTCCACCACGCGCCGGTCCGACAGGAACTCGGCCAGATAGCGTTTCACCGATTTGGTGTCGGGCCCGTCGGGCGTTCCCAAATTCGTCAACAACACCCCCAGTTTGCGCGGGGCAACGGGCGGATGATCGGCGGGCAAGTGATTAGTGGGGGGAATCATGCTGCAGATGCGGTAAACGGCAAGCGTCGCAAACGAAACCCCGCACTTGCCTGAAGCGCATTGGCAATCGCTGGCGCGACTGGCGGCACCGCCAGTTCGCTGACGCCGCCAGGCTCTGCCTCGCTGCGGATCATTTCGATCGTGATGTCGGGAATATCGGCGAGGCGCGGCAGGCGCAGATCAGCAAAACTTCGCGCATCGGCAACATTTTCGGTAAAGTCAGTTGATCCCCCCAATGCCCCCGCCATGCCGAAAATCAGCCCGCCTTCAATCTGTTGCCGAACGATATCGGGATTAATCTGGCGTCCGCAATCCACCGCTGCAACAATCCGGTCGACAACCGGGCGTTGACCGTCCTCGAAATGCGCCTCTGCCAGCACCGCGATATGGCTGCCGCGAAAGCTGTGGCAGGCGATGCCCTGGGCGCTGCCGGGCACCCCGCCTTCCCAGCCACCCAGCGCCGCCGCTGTCGACAGGCACCGCACCAACCGCGGCTCGGCCGTTATGGATACCCGAAACGAGAGCGGCTCGGTGCCCGCAACATGGGCAAGTTCGTCAAGAAAACACTCGGTGAAGAACGCGGTGTAGCTATGCGCACCCGATCGCCAATGGCCCGTCGGCACGCCGATATCGGCCGGGTGGTGATCGATTGCATAGGCTGGGAATCGATAAATCGGCAGCGCGCCTGCCACCGCATAGGGATCGCCGGCCCCCTCCAGCGCCAATGCCGCCCGCACCGCCGGATCGCTCGTGGTGAGCCGATCGGCAAGTTCGCGCCCGGTATTTGGTGCGGCAATTTTGGCAAGCCAGCCCATGATTGCGCCGTTCGGCCCCAGCCGGGCCGTCATCCGTGCCGCAGCTGGCGGGCGGTAGCGATCGTGCAGCAGATCTTCGTACCGGGACCAGACAAGCTGCACCGGGCGCTTGATGCGCTTGGCAATCATGGCGGCCTGGGCGGCGACGTCATGTTCCAGATTGGCGCCGAACGACCCGCCGATCAGCATGGGGTGCACAATCACCGAATCCGGCGACACCCCGATTGCGGCGGCGGCAGCCGCCCGTGCCAATCCCGGCGCCTGAGTCGGCAACCACAACTCGAGCACGCCGTTTTCAATCCGTGCCGTTGCCGTCATCGTTTCCAGCGCGGCATGGAGGCCCAGACCCACCTGATAATCGGCGGTCACCACCTGCGCGCCCTTGAACACAGCCGCCAGATCGCCTTGCGCCGCCATGCGCTGGCCGGGACCGTCAAGCGCGCGCGCCAGGGCAGCACCAATGCTGTCGCTGTTCACCAGCGATCCCCGGGTCGCAAATGTCGGCACGAGCGCATCGAGCGCGCGGTTCGCGGCCCACCAATTATTGGCAATCACCGCAACCCAGCGCGGCTCCTGAATTACCTCAATCACGCCCCTGATCTTGGTGGCAGCGGTACGATTAATCTTGGTCAAACGGCTGTCACCGACCGGGCCCTGGCGAATGGCGGCGAACACCATTTCAGGCAGACGGACATCGCCCGCAAACCCGGCGGACCCGTCAACCTTTGACGGCACGTCAAGACGCGGCAGCGATCGGCCGGTTAGCCGCGCGACATTACCTTGCCGCAACGGCAGCTCTTTGGGCACGGATTCCCGCGTCGCCTCAGCCGCAAGCGCGCCGAAGCCGAGCTTCCGGTTGCCATGCGTCACGAACCCGGCCGCGCTATCGCACGCGCGCCAGTCGACCCCCCAGCGCCGCGCCGCGACTTTGCACAGCAATACGCGCGCCGCAGCACCCGCTTGGCGCAAATCGCCCTCGAAATTGCGGATCGAGCTTGATCCCGCCGTCAGCACCAGCGCGGTGCGTACAACATGGGTCTTTTTCAGTGCTTCGGGGATGCCGGCGAAAACGCCTTCGAACAATTCCCCTGCGCCCAGATCATTGGCATAAAGCGGGTTGAGCGGGGCAGGCTCCAGGCCGACGCGCCGCCAGTCCGCGCCGAGCTCATCGGCGACGATCTGCGGCATCGTGGTATAGACGCCCTGGCCATGTTCGGCCTGCGGCACCGCGACCGATACATGGCCATCCTCACCGATTTTCAGCCAGGCCCCGAAGATCTTTTCCCCCGGTGCAGCGGTAAGATTGGGGAGATAGCGGCGCGGCCAGATCGCCCAGGCGACGAGCAAGCCGACGCCAGCGCCGCCGCCGATCAGCAGCGAGCGCCGGTTAACGCCCTGCACGATCCTGCTACCGATCCGATCACTGATACCACCCTTCGCCATTGCCCCGCTCTATCGCGGTGCAGCGATGGGCGCCAGATCAGGCAGCGGCTGATTCGGTGGCATAAATCTCGCGATAGGCAGTGCGGAGCGAGACCTTGTCGATCTTTTCGGTGCCAAGCCGCGGCAGCGGACCTTCGGTGATCCAGATGCGCCGGGGCACCTTGAACGCCGCGATTCGCCCGCCCAGAAATTCGCACAATGTTTCGGCATCGACGATTTCGCCGGGGCGAATGTGGACGACAGCACCCGGCACCTCGCCAAACCGCTCGTCGGGCAGGCCGAACACCGCCGCTTCGGCGACGTGCGGATGCTCGTACAGCGCCGCTTCGACTTCCTGGCATGAGATATTCTCACCACCGCGGATGATGATATCCTTCTTGCGATCGACGATAAACAGATAGCCGTCCTCGTCGAGGTAACCGATATCGCCCGTCAGGAAATAGCGATCAGCGGTAAAGGCGTCGCGGGTGGCATCGGGGCGATTCCAATAGCCTTTGAAGTTGCAGATCGACCGGATCGCGACTTCGCCGAGGTAGCCCTGGATCACCGGCTTGCCCGAACCGTCCAAGATCGCGAGATCGACTAGCGGCGCCGAGGCGCGGCCGGTCGAATTAGGCTTGGCGAGGTAATTGCTGCGGAAGTTGCCACAGCCAACGCCGTTCGTCTCGGTCAACCCATAGCCAAGCAAGGGGGCAGCGCCGCCCATTTCCTCGTTGAGGCGGCGGACATGCTCGACCGGGCGAGGCGCGCCGCCCGCCGCAAAATCAGTGACCGTCGACAGGTTATAGCTGGGGCGCTTCGGATGCGTGAGGATCTCAAAGCTCATCAACGGCACGCCGACGAAATAGGTCACCTTCTCCCGTTCGATCAGCCGCATCGCTTCTTCGGCATCCCATTTGGGCATCAGGACGAGCTTACGACCCATCGCAAAGCTTTGCAGGAACACCGGCACTTCGGCAGTGACGTGGAATAGCGGCACGTTGAGCAACGTCGCGTGCTGGACGGTAACGGGATTGCCATCCTCGGTCGAAATGCCCAGCATCATCAGCGCGCTGGCGAGATAATTGAACACCGCCTGCGTCACCGCGCGGTGATCCGAAAGCGCGCCTTTCGATTGGCCGGTCGAGCCGCTGGTGAACAGGATGGTTGCATCATCGTCACCGCGCAGCATGGGCAGCGCCGTCGTCTCGCTGCCGCCCTTGGCGAACAAGGGGGCGAGCGCTTCGGCCAAGGGCAGGCGATCATCGATTGCGATTACCTGCGCGCCGAGGCCCGTCGCTTCATCAAGCCGCTGCGCGCGCGGCGCATCGGCAAATACCAGATTGCAATCAACATCAGTGATCGCATTGGCTAGCTCGCTCGTCTGCCACCAACCGTTGAGCAGCGTGGCGATGCCGCCGGCCATCAGGATGCCCATGTAAAGCGCAATCCAGGACGGCGAATTGCGCATCGCGATTCCCACCCGGTCGCCCTGCTTTACGCCGCATCCGTCGATCAGCGCGCGCGCCGCTTGCTGCGCCAGCGCATAGACCTCGGCAAAAGTCAGGCGTTCGTCACCCGAGACGAGAAATGTCTTGTCGGCATGTTCGTTGCAGAAATGCGCGAAATAATAGGTCAGTGCAGGTGGTGCGACCGCGATCGTCGGATAGCTACGGCCCTGAAGTTCAACGGGAACCACCGGCATCTGGCCGCTAAGCGCGGTCAGCGCGGCAATGCCCCGATCAATTCGGCGATCCAGCTCGCTCGGCATTCGTCTCTCCCTCTTGGTCTTATCGCCAGACCCCCTTATGGAAGCTTCGCAGCCTGGGGAAAAGCCTTGATCCTGACAACTGTTGCCGCCGCCGCCACCGACCATATCCGGTTTACCGATCTGGGACTGAACGACACGATCTTTCGGATCGGCTGGTTCAGCCTGAAATGGTATTCGATATCCTATGTCGCGGGGATCATGGCGGGCTGGTGGTATCTGCTGAAGCTGGTCGCGCAACCGGGATCGCCGATGGCACGGCGCCATGCCGACGATGTCGTATTCTACGCGACACTGGGTGTCATCCTTGGCGGGCGAATCGGCTATGTGCTGTTCTATCAGCCGGCGATGTTGCTGACACCGCTTCAGGTCTTTCGGCTGTGGGATGGCGGGATGTCATTCCACGGCGGCGTGATCGGCACCTCGATCGGCCTGATCCTGTTTGCTCGGTCGCAAGGGCTGCAATGGCTGCGCGTGCATGACTATGTGGCCTGTACCGTGCCATTCGGACTGTTTTTCGGGCGGATCGCCAATTTCGTTAATGGTGAGCTTTACGGCATGCCAAGCGATGCGCCCTGGGCGATCATCTTCCCGCGCACCGGCGATGACATCGCCCGCCACCCCAGCCAGCTCTACGAGGCCGGGCTTGAAGGGATCGTGCTGTTTGCGGTCCTGTGGTTCTGCTTCTGGCGCACCAAGATGCGGTACGAACCGGGCAAGCTCGTCGGCATCTTCATCGGCGGTTACGGAATCGCGCGTTTCATCGTCGAATTTTTCCGCGAACCCGATGAGCAGCTGCGCGAATTCGCGGCGGCAACCGGGCTGCACATGGGCCAATGGTTGTGCGTGCCAATGATCCTGGGCGGTGCTTACCTGATCGCCACCGCCAAGGGTCGTCGCGAGCGCGTCGAGCCGATCGCCGGGGGCGAAAGCGTCGCCTGAGATGGAGGCACCAGTGTTGGATGCCACCCTGCCCGACCGGCTAGCCCGCGCGGTCACGCTCGCCGGGCCGATCTCGCTCGCGCAGTATATGGCCGCCGCCAACGCGCATTATTACGCCACGCGCGATCCGCTGGGCAGCGATTTCACCACCGCGCCCGAAATCAGCCAGATGTTCGGCGAGCTGATCGGCGCGTGGCTCGCCGATCTCTGGGATCGCGGCGGTCGACCGCCTGCTGCTTATGTCGAACTTGGGCCGGGTCGCGGCACGCTGGCGGCCGATGCGCTGCGGGTAATGGCCAAGGCCGGGCTGACGCCGCCAGTGCACTTCGTCGAGACCAGCCCCACCTTGCGCACAGCACAGGCGGCGCGGGTGCCCGATGCAACCTGGCATGACGATACGACGACATTGCCGGACGATGCTGCGCTGCTGATCATCGCCAATGAGTTTTTCGATGCGCTGCCGATCCGCCAATTGGTGCGCGGGGGGGATGGCTGGCACGAACGACTCGTCGCGTGCCAGGACACATTATTCCTGCCGATCGCGGGCAAGCAGGTGCCGGGCGACATCCTGCCGCCCGAACTGCGCGATGCCGCCCCTGGATCGGTCATCGAAACATCGCCCGCCAGCGTGGCGGTGATGCGCGATCTGGCCGGGCGGATCGCGCGGCAGGGCGGCGCGATGCTGACGATCGATTATGGCTATGAAGGCCCCGCGATCGGCGACACGCTGCAGGCGATGCAGCGTGGGCGCTTCGTCAACCCGTTCGAACATCCCGGCGAACATGACCTGACCGCGCATGTCGATTTCGCCACGCTGGCGGCAGCGGCGATCACCGCAGGTGCATCAACGTTCGGCCCGGTCGAACAGGGCGCGCTGCTGATAGCGCTCGGTATCGATGCGCGCGCGGCGGCGTTGGGGGAGAGAGTGATGGCCGATCGCGAACGGTTGGTATCCGCGGACCAGATGGGCAGGCTGTTCAAGGCACTTGCCATCACCGCGCCCGGCTGGCCGCACCCTGCAGGTTTCCCATGAACGCCGTCCCCATCATCTATCGCGACGCGACTCAGGCCGACGGTCCCGCGCTCGACGCGATGGCCCGCAAGATCTGGCTCGAAACGTTCGAGCATTCAGCACCCGCCAGCGATATCGCTCTGTACGTCGACAAGGCGTACGGCCCGGACGGGGCGCTGATCCGCAGCCTGGCAGATCCAGCGCATCACTTTCGGCTCGCCTGCGCGGGTGATGCCATCATCGGTTATGTCAAACTCTCGCCCGTCTGGCTCGATGATCCGGCGGTGCTGCCCGGTGCGCTTCAGCTGAGCCAGCTCTATATCGCCGCCGACTGGCATGGACGCGGCATCGCCCAGGCGCTGATGGACTGGACGATCGACGAGGCCCGCCGCCGTGCTGCCACCGCTTTGGTGCTGACGGTATGGGAGGAAAATTTCCGCGCCCAGCGATTCTATGCGCGCTACGATTTCGTCCATATCGGCGATTATGCCTTCCCGACCGGGACCCAGGTCGACCGTGACCTCATCATGCAGCTGGTGTTGTGAGCGATGTCGAGGTCATCCGCGCCCGCGCGCTCGACGGGGTCGCGCATGGCTTTCTGGGGCGGCGCGGGGGGGTGTCGACCGGGGCGATGGCATCGCTCGACATGGGGCGTCGCGGCCAGCCGCCCACGCCCGAGCTGATCGAGAATCAACGCCGCGCGATCGACTCGGTCCTGCCGGGCAGTACGCTCGTCACCTTGTATCAGGTGCATTCGGCGGAGGCCGTGATCGTCACGTCTCCCTTCGATGACGATGCCCGCCCGCGCGCCGATGCGCTCGTTACCGATCGACCGGGCCTGTTGCTCGGCATCCTGACCGCCGATTGCGTGCCGGTGCTATTCGCCGACACGGCCGCCGGGATCATCGGCGCGGCCCATGCCGGATGGAAGGGCGCATTGGGCGGTGTTACCGACGCGACGATCGAGGCCATGCTGGCACTGGGGGCTGAACGCGACCGGATCGTCGCCGCGATCGGGCCCTGCATCGCACGCGCCAGCTATGAGGTGGACGACGGCTTCGCTGCGCGCTTTGGCGAGGATGACCCCGCGAACGAGCGCTTCTTCTCCCCCGGCAAGCCGGGCCACCAGCAATTTGACCTTGAAGCCTATGTCGCCCACCGGATCGCGCATGCGGGCGTTGTCACGGTCGAAATGCTGGGGCTGGACACCTATGCCGATCCCGCGCGTTTCTTCAGCTATCGCCGCGCCACGCATTTGGGCGAGCCTGATTACGGCCGGCAAATTTCGCTGATCGGCTTGAACGGATAACGCGTGCTATCGCTGGGGCGTTAGTATCGATAGAGACTTGTTCAACAGCCACTCGCCCCCAGGAGCCTTGCCATGACCGACGAAACCGAAGTCGAGCTGACCGGGGCCGCCCCGCGCCGCCACCCCAAGCCAAAGGTCGACAAGGTCGGCGGGCGCAAGCTGAAGCCTTCGACGCTGATGATGGGGCATGGCTATGATCCAGTGCTGTCGGAGGGGTCGCTAAAGCCACCTATTTTCCTCACTTCGACCTTCGTGTTTCCCAATGCGGCGGCGGGTAAGCGCCATTTCGAAGGTGTGACCGGCAAGCGGCCGGGCGGGTCGGATGGACTGGTTTATTCGCGTTTCAACGGCCCGAATCAGGAGATCCTCGAAGACCGGCTGGGCGTTTGGGAAGATGCCGAGGACGCGCTGACCTTTTCGAGCGGCATGTCCGCCATCGCCACCCTGTTCCTGTCGATGGTGCGCGCGGGTGACACGATCATCCATTCCGGCCCGCTCTATGCCGCGACCGAAACGCTGATTGCGCGCATTCTCGGCCGGTTCGGTGTGCATTTCGTCGATTTTCCGGCGGGCGCAACGCGGGCGGAGATCGATGCGGTGATGGCGAAGGCAAACGGCATGGGCCGGGTCGCGCTGATTTATCTCGAAAGCCCCGCCAACCCGACCAATGCGCTGGTCGATGTGCAGGCGGTGGCGGCGGCGCGTGATGCGGTGTTTGGCGATTCGCCCGACAAGCCACCGATCGCCATCGACAACACCTTCCTGGGGCCGCTCTGGTTCCAGCCGCTGCAGCACGGCGCGGACATCGTCGTCTATTCGCTCACCAAATATGTCGGCGGGCATTCGGACTTGGTGGCGGGCGCCATCCTTGGCTCGAAGAAGCAGATCGATGTCATCCGCCTGATGCGCAACACAATCGGCACGATCACCGATCCCAACACCGCCTGGATGCTGCTACGCAGTCTCGAAACGCTCGAGCTGCGGATGACCCGCGCGGGCGAGAATGCGGCGAAGGTCTGCGCGTTCCTGCGCGATCACCCCAAGGTCGAGCGGGTCGGCTATCTCGGCTTCCTCGAATCGACCCCCGGCGATGAACGCCAGGCCGATATCTATACACGCCACGGGATGGGCGCGGGCAGCACCTTCTCGCTGTTCCTGAAGGGCGGCGAGCGGGAAAGTTTCGCGTTTCTCGATGCGCTGCGGATCGCCAAGCTGGCAGTATCGCTCGGCGGCACAGAAACCCTCGCCAGCCACCCGGCGGGGATGACGCATCTATCCGTCCCCGAAGCGCGCAAGACGGCGCTGGGCATCACCGACAATCTGGTGCGGATTTCGATCGGGGTGGAAGATGCAGACGATCTGATCGCTGATTTCGATCAGGCGCTGGCGGCGATTTAACTGAGGGTGTGGACGTAAAGGCACCGCTTTTTTCTCGCACCGGACTGATGAATATGCATGATTAGGGAGTGAAGTCATTCGCTTACCTGAACCGGGGGATCATCGGCATGCATTCATTCGTCAGCCGCGCCATGGGCGGCTCGCTGGCTTTGTGCCTGCTGCTGTCGCCACAGATCAGCACAGCGCGTCAGGCCAGTGCCGCATCGCCGCCAAAGCCAACAGCGTCTTCGCGCTATGCCGCCCCGCCGGCGACATCATGGCAGCATGTCGGCAGCGACATTCCGGCCGATCCGCAATGGCAAACTGGTACGCTCGCCAATGGCCTGCGCTATGCCGTGCGGCGCAATGCGAAGCCTGCGGGAAGTGTGTCGATCCGCGTTCGGCTCGATGTCGGGGCGTTGATGGAGCGGGACGAGGAGCAGGGCTGGGCCCATTTCGTCGAGCACATGGCGTTTCGCGGTACGCCCAAATTGGGTGATGGCGAGGCCGTAAAGGTCTGGCAGCGCATGGGCGCGAGCTTTGGTGCCGATACCAATGCGTCCACGACGCGCCTGTCGACAATCTACAAGCTCGATTTGCCCAAGGCCGATGCCGAATCGGTTACCATAGCGACGAACATTCTGGCCGATATGCTTGCCAATGCGTCGTTCGACCCGCGTCTGGTCGAGATTGAGCGCAAGGTCGTGCTCGCCGAGCGATCCGCGCGTTTGACACCGTTCAGGGAGAAGTTGAGGCGAGCGATAAGTGCGTTAGTCGTACCAGGCCTGTTGGCAGCCCGGCGCGACATTATTGGCACGCCCGAAACGCTGGGTGGCGCATCGGCGGACGGGTTGCGGGCATTTCAACGGCGTTGGTATCGGCCCGAACGCGCGGTGGTGGTGATGGCGGGCGACGCGCCGACGAGCCAGCTCATCGCTGCGATCGAAGCGAGCTTTGGCGGCTGGCGCGGTGAAGGACCGCCACCGGCCGAGCCTGATTATGGGAAAATGGTAACGCCTACCACGGAGGCCGTATCGGTGATCGATCCGCTTGCCAGCAGTGCTGTGGCGATCAATTGGGTACGGCCCTATGTGTATGAGCCTGAGACCGTTCGAGGGACTACACCGCGCCTTGTTCAATCAGTCGCGCTGGCAATCCTCAACCGACGTCTGTCGACCGAGGCGCAGCGCGGCGGTGCCATCATCGATGCCTCGGCAACGTATAGCCGCGGACGAAGGACCAATGAGGTGCTGTCGATCTCGCTAACGCCAAAGACCGACCAATGGTCTGCCGCCTTGGACCGTACCTTTGCCATCGTGAACGAGTTGCGCGATTCGCCACCTGCTCAGGCCGAGGTTGAAGCAGTGCTTGCGGACCGGAAGCTTTTGGTTGATCGCGCTATCATCACGCGTGCAGACGCAGCATCACCTAGTCTCGTCGATGAATTCATGGGCGATGTCGACTCGGGCAGCGTCACCGTTTCGCCGGAAGTGATCAAAGACCTGTTCGAAGGCGCGCAATCAGCAGTGACTCCCGCAGCCATTCAGGCAGAGGTTCGCACCATACTGACCCCTGAACCCCGCCTGATTCTCACCGGTCCGAAGCCTATCGCCGGAGGCGATACCGCGCTCGTTGCTGCGCTGGGGAAAGCCCGCAACATTGCGGCTGCGGAGACGGCAGCGGTACGATCGGTATCGTTCGATGAACTGAAAGCACCCGGGCCGCCGGGCAAGATCGTCCGAACCCAACCCCTGCCCGAAATTGATGCCGAGCGAATCACCTTCGCAAATGGCGTCGAGCTGGCCCTCAAAAAGACCGGGATCGAACAGAACAATATTCGCGTTCTGGTCCAGATCGGCCACGGCCTGCTCAATCGCAATCCTGATGCAACCACACTGCAATGGTCGTTTGGTGCGCTGATCAGCAGCGGGGTTGGGCCGTTCTCAGCTGACGAGTTCCAGCGTTTGGTGACCGGCCGACAGCTTGGCTTCAGCTATACCGCATCGGTCAACAGTTTGGACCTGCAAATGCGGACCAATCCCAAGGACCTGACCGATGGCCTGCGATTGATGACCACGTTGGCGCAGGGCGTTCGCTACGGCGATGCCTCGCTCGATCGATTCAAGCGCGGGTATGAAAGCAGCTATGCCTCACTGTACAACCAGCCCGGTTCGGTGCTGGGGGCATATGGCGAAAAACATCTGACCAATGGCGACAATCGGTTCGCTGGGGCGCCTGACCCCGCAACCGTGAACGCCCTGACGAATGCCGATTTTCGCGCCTATTGGGATGCCCGGATGGCCGAAGGGCCGATCAAGCTTGTCGTGGTCGGCGATTTCGATCGCGCCGCGCTGATCGCGGCAGTTGCCGCAAGCTTTGGCGCGCTTCAGCCACGCCAGGCCGTGCCGCCGACGCCAACCCAGCTTGATGTGCGGCCATCGCCCCCCACCAAATCCCCCATCACCCTGTATCACCGTGGTGCCACCGACCAGGCAATCGTTATGCATTACTGGCCAACAACCGGGGTGTACGCCGATATTGCCGAGAGCCGAGCGCTTTCAATGGCAGGGTCGATCCTGAATACCCGGCTGCAAGAGACTTTCCGGGAACAGCAAGGCGGCAGCTATGCGCCGTCGGCGGGCAGCAGCCAATCACCCATTTTTCCCCGCTTTGGAACGTTTAGTGCCGGAGCACAACTGACTGCCGGGATGATCCCCGCCTTTGACAAAGCATTGGACGCTGCGATTGCAGAACTTGCTACAAACGGTCCCACGGCTGATGCCATGGAGCGGGCGAGGTCAACCATTTTGAGCGATTTCGCACGGGAAAAGTCAAGCAACGCTGCGGTTTGGGTGACGCTGCTTTCGCGCGATCTTGACGACCCCCGCGTTCTCAGCGTCTTTCTGTCCCGCGAAGCTGGCTATGCGGCGGTTACGGCGGCGCAGGTCCAGGCGGCAGTGCGTAAATATTTGAAGCCGGGCGGGTCAATCGACATTCGAGTGCTGCCTGAACCGGCCAAACCCGCCAAGTAATCCGCCAATCGAACGCGTCAGCCGTCGCTGACCCGTTCGATATCGGCACCCACAGCGGAGAGTTTTTCCTCGAGCCGTTCATAGCCGCGATCGAGGTGGTAGACGCGCTGGACCTGTGTTTCACCCTCAGCGGCGAGCCCGGCGAGGATCAGGCTCATCGAGGCGCGCAGATCGGTTGCCATCACCGGCGCACCGATCAGCTTGTCGACGCCGCGCACCACTGCCGTACGGCCACGCACCTGAATGTCGGCGCCCATCCGGGCAAGCTCCGGCACGTGCATATAGCGGTTCTCGAAGATCGTCTCGGTCAGCACGCTCGCGCCATCGGCCATGCACAGCATTGCCATGAACTGTGCCTGCATATCCGTAGCGAAGCCCGGAAAGGGCGCGGTCGAAAGTGTCAGCGGCGCAAGGCCGTTGCTGGCGGTGACGCGCATAAAGTCGGGATGTTCCTCGACGGTAACGCCGGCGTCGATCAGAGCGGCCGTCGTCGCACGCATATCCGATGCAGCCACGCCGACCAGATCGAGCGAACCGCCAGTAATGGCGGCGGCGCATGCATAGCTGCCTGCCTCGATCCGGTCCGGCATCACGCGATAGGTTGCGCCATGGAGCCGATCACGACCCTCAATTTCCAGCATCTCCGTGCCAATGCCCGATATCGATGCGCCCATCGCGACCAGGCAGTGGCACAGATCGACGATTTCGGGCTCCCGTGCCGCATTTTCGATCACCGATGGTCCTTTGGCGAGCACGGCGGCCATCACCGCATTTTCGGTCGCACCCACCGAGACGATTGGGAAGCTCACCCGCCCACCGGACAAGCGCCCGCCAGGTGCGGTCGCTTTCACATAACCTGCTGCCAGTTCGATCTCCGCCCCAAGTGCCTCCAGCGCCTTCAGGTGCAGATCAATCGGTCGGTTGCCGATCGCACACCCGCCCGGCAGCGACACCGTCGCCTCGCCGGCGCGCCCGACCAGCGGGCCGAGCACGAGGATCGACGCGCGCATCTTGCGGACAATGTCATAGGGCGCGACCGTTGATGTGAGCCGACCAGCCTTCAGCGTCATCACTCGGCCAAAATCATCGGGGCGCGCGCCCTCGATCATTGTCGACACACCGAGCTGGTTGAGCAGATGCCCAAACCCGTCGACGTCGGCGAGCCGCGGCAGGTTGCGCAGCGTCAGCGGTTCTTCGGTCAGCAGCGCACATGGCATCAGCGTCAACGCTGCGTTCTTGGCCCCCGAAATGGGAAGGCGGCCCGACAGGCGATTGCCGCCGCGAATGAGTATTCTGTCCATTTCAGAGCTTCTACCGCCTAGGCGTTGGCGCGCAAGAGGAGGGTCGATCGGTTTTGCGCGATTCGAGGCGCAAGCGCTCGCGTTACGCCTTTTCCAGCGTGCACTGGAGCGGGTGCTGGTGCTGCCGCGCGAAATCCATCACCTGGCTCACCTTGGTCTCCGCCACTTCATAGCTGAACACGCCGCACACCCCGACGCCCTTCTGGTGGACATGGAGCATCACCCGGGTCGCATCCTCGATGCTCATCCGGAAGAAGCGCTGCAGGCACAGCACCACGAATTCCATTGGTGTGTAATCATCATTCAGCATCAACACACGGTAGGGCGTTGGCTGTTTGGTGCGCGTGCGGGTGCGCGTGGCGATGCCAAGGCCGGTGCCCTCGTCATCGTCGCCGGGCGGACGCTGCGCCATGGCGCGCGGGGATGCTGGGTCAATCATCATGTGAGCCGAAAATATGGCACTCGCCGGGCCAAGGGCAAGGGGCAAGCGCAAACGAACCGCCTTCATCGCTGCAATTTCATGCAAAAAGGGCGGCCGCATCGCTGCGACCGCCCCCTGATTTGGCTGCTGGCACCGAAATGCCAGGCCGATTACGCGCTGATCTTGATCTTTTCAGCAGCAATCGCAACGCGGTTCGAGATCGGCTGAGCGATCTCACCGGCGAGCTTCAGCATGTTTTCGGTCGTCTTCGACGATTCGGCGACCAGCGAGTCGAACGAGGTGCGGACATAATCGCTGTGGAGCTTCATGAACTCGGTCGGCGACTTGACGGTCGACAGGCTCTTGACGATCGCGGTCATGCCTTCGAACGACTTGCGGGTGTACTCAGCGGCGTCCTGGCCCATCGTTTCGATGCCCTTGGCAGCGATCTTCGACGATTCGACGAGCGCTTCGACGTTGCCCTTGTTGAACTCGGTGACGTCAGCGAACATGCCCTGGGTCTTTTCGAGCGCAGCCTTGGCGCGGTCGTTCATTTCAACGAACATGGTCTGAGCCTTGTCGGTGGTGTTCTTGATGGTGTTTTCCATGATGGTCACTTCCTTGTTGATGGAGGTTGCCGTCGCGGCAGGTGCAGCGATCGGGGCAGGCTTGGTCTTCACAGTAACGGACTTCGGTGTGGCGGGCGCCTTTACAACTGGCTTGGCCACGGCCTTCTCGGGCGCAGGGGCGGGCTCAACCGCCTTCGCCGGCGCCGCAACCTTGGCGGCAACCGGGGCGGGCGAGGTCACCGGCGCAGACTTCTTTGCCGCAGGTGCAACGGCCTTGGGCGTTTCTGCTTTCGCAGCTGCGACCTTTGCCGCAGGCGCTGGCTTTACTGCATCAGCAGCCACTGGCACGGAGGTTGGCGATGCCACAGTCGCTGCCGCCTTGGGCGCATCGACCGGCGTCGTCACGGCTGGCGTTTCTTGCGCGACCGTCGTTTCAACCTTAGTAGTTTTATCGGCCATGAGGGGCCTCCCGCTCTTGTTTGCTGCACTGCAATATAATGAAATGCTGCACCCAGCGCAAGAGATTATTTGTGCGCCGCAACATTTTTCGATGCTGCAGCTATCAAACTGAAATGAAAGCGTATTATTTTGCTTTCACATAATCGCCCGGCGCATCACCGAGTGATTTGAGCCGTCCCTTGCCGGGTCTGCGCGCACCTTTCACCGGTACCGTCGTCGCATCCTGCGCGCGGATCCAGTCGATCCAGTCGGGCCACCAACTGCCCTTGGTCTCCGTCGCCCCGGCGACAAAATCTTGAAGCGATTCACCGAGTTCCGGGTTGGTCCAGAACTGATATTTTCCGGCAGCCGGCGGATTGACCACCCCGGCAATATGCCCCGATCCCGCCAGCACGAATCGCAATGGCCCATGGAAGTGCCGGGTGATCTGCCAGACGCTTTCGGCAGGGGCGATGTGATCATCGCGCCCCGCCTGAATATAGCATGGTGTCGTCACTTGCCCCAGATCGATCGGCGTGCCGGCAATTGCCAGCGCACCGGGCTTTACCAGCAGATTATCCCGGTACAGATCGCGCAAATAGCTGAGATGCCATTTGGTCGGCAGGTTGGTGGTATCTCCGTTCCAGTGAAGCAGATCGAACGGCGCATAATCCTGGCCGAGCAGATAATTGTTGGTGACATAATTCCAGATCAGATCGCGCCCGCGCAGCAAATTGAAGGTCGCCGCCATATAACGCCCGTCGAGAAACCCTTCTGGGGAGAGCTGCTCGATCCGCTGCATCTGTTCATCATCAACAAAGTTGAGCAATTCGCCCGCGCGCGAAAAATCGACCTGAGCGGTGAAGAAGGTGGCGCTTTTCACCCGGTCCGCCTGCCCGCGCGCGGCCAGCACGGCGAGCGTCGCGGCAAGCGTCGTCCCCGCCACGCAGTAGCCGATCGTATGGACCGAATCGACCTTCAGCAGATCGCGGATCGTATCGATCGCATCGATTTGCCCGGCCTCGACATAATCATCCCACACCACGTCCTTCATCGTCGAATCGGCCGATTTCCAGGAGACGACGAACACCGTCAGCCCCTGATCGACCGCCCATTTGATGAAGCTTTTCTCGGGCGTCAGATCGAGAATGTAGAAGCGGTTGATCCAGGGCGGAAAGATGACCAGCGGCACCGCAAGCACGTCTGGCGTGGTCGGCGTGTACTGGATCAGCTCGTAGAGCGGCGTGCGCTTGATGACCTTGCCCGGTGTCATCGCCAGATTGCGCCCGACGGCGAAGGCGTCCGGATCGGTATGGGTGAGTTGCCCTTTGGACAGATCAGCCAGCATATGCTGCAGCCCATGGAGCAGATTCTCGCCGCCAGACTCGAGCGTCTTTTCCAGCACCAGCGGGTTGGTGGCGGGAAAATTGCTGGGGCTCATTGCATCGACAAAACCGCGCGTGGCGAAGCGCAGTTGCTCGCGCTGGCGATCATCGATGCCCTCGACTGACTCGACGCCGCGCAACAAGTGATCGGAGACGAGGAAATAGCTTTGGCGGATCCAATCGAACACGGGATTTTCGCGCCACTGCGGGGCCTTGAAGCGCTTGTCGCGCTCCTGTTCCGCGGTTTCCGCGATCGGCTCGGCCAGGTCTGGGGCGATGAAATGCTGCCACAGCTTCATACTATCGATCCAGAAATCGCGGGCGCGCTCGATCGTGCGCTGATCAGTAAAGCCCGGAATGATCGGCAAGGCAGGCGTTTCCTGCATCGTCTGCAGCCCCGCCTCGAGCATCATCTGCTGCGCACGGCCCATCACCCAGGTCCAGTGCTGCATGTCTTCAAGGCTGGGAATGGCGAAGTTCGGCAAGGATTGCTCATCGACTGCCGCCACGGACGTCGCTGGCTGCTTTGCCTTCGCTTTTGGCTTGCGCATCACATCCTCAATTCTTGTTATTTGCGCCCGCTTACCCCAAGCTTTGTCCGCCGTCATTCACCCCGCGCGGCAAATCGCGTATGAACGGGGTCAATTGACGCCTCGCGCCGATGGAAAGCACCCATGTCCGACGATTTCTACCGCATCAAACGCCTGCCCCCCTATGTCATCGCCGAAGTGAACGCGATGCGGGCGCAGGCGCGCGCGGGCGGGGAGGACATTATCGATCTCGGCATGGGCAATCCCGATCTGCCCCCGCCGCAGCACGTGATCGATAAATTGTGCGAAGTCGCGGCCAAGCCCGATGCGCATGGATATTCAGCGTCGCGCGGCATTCCCGGGCTACGCAAGGCGCAGGCAAATTATTACGCCCGACGTTTCGGCGTCGATGTCGATTCGGAAAGCGAAGTCGTCGTCACGATGGGATCGAAGGAGGGGCTTGCGAGCCTTGCCACCGCGATCACCGCACCCGGAGACGTCGTGCTTGCGCCGAATCCGAGCTATCCGATCCACACCTTCGGCTTCATCATCGCCGGCGCGACGATCCGCGCGGTACCGACCACACCCGACGAGCATTATTGGGAAGCGCTGGAACGGGCGATGAACTTCACCGTGCCGCGCCCTTCGATCCTCGTGGTGAATTATCCGTCGAACCCGACGGCCGAGACGGTCGACATTGCCTTTTACGAGCGGTTGGTGAACTGGGCGCGCGAGAACAAGGTGTGGATCATCTCCGACCTTGCCTATTCCGAACTCTATTTCGACGGCAAGCCGACGACGTCGATCCTGCAGGTAAAGGGCGCTATGGATGTCGCTATCGAGTTCACCAGCCTCAGTAAAACCTATTCGATGGCCGGCTGGCGGATCGGCTTTGCGGTCGGCAACAAAAAGCTGATCGCGGCGATGACGCGGGTGAAATCCTATCTCGATTACGGCGCGTTCACACCGATTCAGGCCGCTGCCTGTGCTGCGCTGAACGGCCCGCAGGACATTGTCGAGCGCAACCGTGAGCTTTATCACAAGCGCCGCGACGTGCTGGTCGAAAGCTTTGGCCGCGCCGGGTGGGACATTCCGCCGCCGCGCGCATCAATGTTCGCCTGGGCACCGCTGCCGCCAGCGCTGGCGCATCTGGGTAGCCTCGAATTTTCCAAGCAGCTGCTGAGCCACGCGAAGGTCGCGGTCGCGCCGGGGGTCGGCTATGGCGAAAATGGCGAGGGCTATGTCCGCATCGCCATGGTCGAGAACGAGCAAAGGCTTCGCCAGGCCGCGCGCAACGTGAAGAAATATCTGGCGAGCATGGGCGTCAACACGCCTGCCCAGACGGGGTAGTTGACGGCAACGCGGCCACCCGCCAACAGGCCGGGCATGGAACGACCCGGCTTTGCTTTCTCCACCCGCCTCAAAGTCCGCTATGCCGAGGTCGATGCACAGCGCATCGTCTTCAACTCGCGTTACCTGGAATATGCCGATGTCGCGGTGACCGAATTCTGGGAATGGAGCGGGCTCGAGGCGCTCGGCCCGATCTGGACCGAGGCCGAGTTTCACGTGCGGCACACCGAAATCGATTATCACCTCCCGTTCCGGATGGGCGACGAAATCGAGGCATTTGTGCGGATCGCCCGCATCGGCACCAGCAGCCTGACCCAACAGTTCGATCTGTGCCATGCCGCGACGGGCGCGCTCCACTGCGCGATCACGATGGTGATCGTGCATGTCGACCTGCCGAGCGGCGCCCCGACGCCCATTACCGCGCCAGTGCGCGATGCACTGGAACGCCTGATCCCGAATTGACCCTGGCCTAACTCGCTTGAATAATTGTAGCGCACGCTACGAAAATCGGTTATGAAGCGTCTGCTACATAACTCGAGGAACTGGGCATGAAGTCCCGCAGTGCCAATTTCCGATTAACCGAACCGCCATTGGCAGCGTCGCACCGGAGCTATTCGGCGGCGCGCGCCTGGAGCTCTTCGCTCGCGACATGCTCCGGCAGCGACCAAAGCAGGTCGGCCTTGGTCAGCACCCGGCCATCCCAGGCCCGCACTTCGACCTGGGCAATCGGCCGACGATCGCGCTCGTCAACCAGCACCGGCGTAGCAGGCATGCCGGTTTCCCAGCGTTCCCCCCATTGCCGCAGGGCAATCATCGTCGGCAGCAGGGCAAAGCCTTTCTCGGTCAGCCGATATTCGATCTTGCGGCGATCCTCGGGCATCGGCTCGCGCTTCAGGATGCCGTGTTCGACCAGCCGGGCAAGCCGATTCGCAAGGATATTGCGAGCAATGCCGAGTTCGGACTGGAATTCTTCGAAATGATACAGACCGTTAAATGCGGCGCGGAGGATCAAGAACGACCACCGCTCACCCATGGCCTCAAGCGCAGCCGGCAGGCTGCATTCGGCCAATTCGCGCAAGGGTTCTCGCAACTTTGTTTCCATACGAATGCAATCCTAGCGCAATTTGTTCGTCATGCGAATGAAATATAAGTTTTCAGTTGCAACTGGCTACTTATTCTACTAAGTATCGATTCGCAACCTAATTCGGTTGCTTTCTAATCCTCCCCCGAACCGATCATGGAGTTCATCATGACACGCATTCTCTCCGCTGCCGCTGCTCTTGCCACGTCGGTTCTGCTCGCATCGGCAGCACCTGCCTTTGCTGCACCCACCGGCTATTACGCGGCAACGCCCGTCACCGCGCCGACCAAGACCAAGGTGATTACCGCTGGAACGCTGTGGAATTGTGCCGACGGCGTCTGCACTGCCAAGCAATCGACCCAGCGTGACGTGATCATGTGCCAGATGGTCGTCCAGCGTGTCGGCGCCCTCAGCGCCTTCACCGTTGCCGGCACGCCTCTCGACGCTGCCGCGCTCGCCAAGTGCAATGAGCGTGCGAGCTAAACGCAAGTAAATGTTGCAAAGCAGCAGCACGCGGGGCCATCGTACCCGCGTGCTGCGGCAATATGAACTTGTTGATCGGGTTTTAAGCTACGATCCCCAGGCCAATGAGGCGCTGCTGAACCGCGCCTATGTCTTCTCGCTTCAGGCGCATGGCAGCCAGAAACGAGCATCAGGCGATCCCTATTTCAGTCATCCGATCGAGGTGGCCGGTATCCTGACGGACCTGCATCTCGACGACGAGACGATCGCTACCGCGATCCTGCATGACACGATCGAGGACACCGTCGCCACACCCGAGGAAATCCTTCGGCTGTTCGGCCCCAATGTCGCGCGGATGGTCGATGGCGTGACAAAGCTCAGCAAGATCGAAGCGCAAACCGAAAACGAACGCGCCGCCGAAAATCTGCGTAAATTCCTGCTCGCTATGTCAGACGATATCCGGGTGCTGCTGGTGAAGCTGGCGGACCGGCTGCACAATATGCGGACGCTGCACTACATCGCCAACCCCGACAAGCGACGCCGCATCGCGCGTGAGACGATGGATATCTATGCTCCACTTGCCGAGCGAATCGGCATGTATGAATTCATGAAAGAGATGCAAACGCTCGCCTTTCGCGAGCTCGAGCCCGAAGCCTATAGCTCGATCACCAAGCGCCTGGTGCAATTGCAGGAAGGCGATGGCGACCGGATCGAGAAAATCGCCGCCAGCTTCAAACAGCTGCTGTCGCGCGGCGGGGTGGAGGCCGATGTATCGGGCCGCGAAAAGCACCCCTATTCGATCTGGAAGAAGATGGCCGAACGGCACATCAGCTTCGAACAGCTATCCGATATCATGGCGTTCCGGCTGATCGTGCCATCGGTAGAGGAATGCTACAGCGCACTGGGTATCATTCACCGGCGCTGGCCGATGGTGCCGGGGCGGTTCAAGGACTATATTTCTACCCCCAAACGGAACGGCTATCGATCGCTGCACTCATCGGTGATGCATGCCGAGAATACCCGCGTCGAAATACAGATCCGCACCCAGGAAATGCATGCCGAGGCCGAACATGGCCTGGCCGCCCATTGGGCCTATAAGCAGGCGAAGGTCCGCCCCGATAATCAGATCCGCTGGATCGCCGACCTGATCGAGATCCTCGACACTGCCGAAAGCCCGGAGGAGTTGCTCGAACACACCCGCATGGCGATGTATCAGGATCGCATCTTCGCCTTCACCCCGCGCGGTGAGCTGATCCAGCTGCCCAAGGGGGCAACACCGATCGACTTCGCCTACGCGCTTCACACCGATCTGGGCGATCAGGCGGTGGGCGCCAAGATCAACGGTCGTGTCGTCCCGCTGCGCACCCAGATCGACAATGGCGATCAGGTCCAGATCCTGCGATCCAAGGCGCAGGTGCCGCAACCCGGCTGGCTGAACTTTGCCATCACGGGCAAGGCGCGCGCCGCCATCCGCCGCCATTTGCGCCAGACCGAGCGGACCGAGGGCCAGTCGCTGGGCCGCAAGATTTATGACGAGATTATCCAGCGCCTGCCGGTAACGCCGGCTGGCGACGCGATCACTGTCGCGCTGAAGCGGCTGAAACTGCCCGACGAAGCCGCGCTGATGGAGGCCATCGCCAAACGCCGAATCACCGATGCGCAGGTGATGGAGGCGATGATGCCCGGATCGGCTGGCAAGGAGATGCTCCGCAACCTGCCCCCGCAATCGGCCGCAATCTCGATCCGCGGGCTGAAGCATGGGATCGCCTTTCGGCTCGCCGAATGCTGCCATCCCGTGCCCGGCGACCGAATTGTCGGCCTGCGCCACCCCGACAAGCCGATCGAGGTGCACTCGATCGACTGCAAAACGCTGATCGACGGCGACGATGCCGATTGGGTCGATCTCGCCTGGGGCGACAAGACCGAAGGCGCTACCGCGCAGATCGCGGTTCAGCTGAAGAACGAACCTGGCGCCCTGGGCGTGGTCGCCACGATTATCGGCGCGCACAAGGCGAACATCCTCGGGCTGCGGCTCGACAACCGCGACACGGGCTATCACACCAACACGATCGATGTGGAGGTCCACGATCTCCATCACCTGATTCGCCTGATCGCCGCGCTTCGCGCCGCCGATGCGGTGAGCGCGGTGGAACGCGTGTAGCAACGCTGAGATATGACGCTGCAAGTACCCAGAATATTGCCCAGCCGCTACTATGTTATCATTGCGTAAAAGTAACAACTTTCTATCTTGTCGGTGATTGGGGGCAGGGCCGTGAGTCGATTTCTGACGTTCGTGGCCGTGATTGCAATAGCGCCGACTATTGGTGGGTGTACCATCATCACGGTTAGCCCCGAAAGCAGGGTGACTTCGATTCGGCCTGGGATCCTGAAGATAGAACCAGCAGCTGGCGCTGGCATGATAGCTTATCGGGTGCGCGGGCTTGGTGTTGTAGCGGGACGATCTGGTCCCACGCTGGGTTGGGCGTCGGAAGATACTGTTCTCGTTTATGAAAAGGCACGGTGTGGCATTATCGTATTTGATCAACCGAAGAATGCCGAAGCAATGACATTTTGGCGCAACATGGCCAAAGATCGGCCAGATATTTGTGTGATGGGGGAGAAGGAATGAACAAGAGTATCGCCATTGGCTGCATAATCGCCCTAACTGCGCTCAGTGGCTGCGCTTCACTGGAACAGGCACCCCTGGTCTATTCATCGACAAACCAGATCGGCGTGATCGTTTCAGGCGGCAAGGCGGAGAGCCCCACCCCCAGCATCATGATCGGATATAATGGTGTCGATGTCGCTTTTGTCCCGGTGGCGGTGGCGAAGCATTGCGAGAGAAAAGCGTCTAAGTCCAACACCACCAAACGCTGTAAAGAAATCGATCCCGATATCAAGGGCATCTGGGGCACGAATAAAAAAAGCGGCCAATCCACATCAGACGATGCGAAGATCGATCGCCTTCAGTTAGATATTGCTGCAATCAATCAGGAAAATGAACGGTTGAGAGATTCGATAAAGGACAAGGAACGCGACATCAAAGATATCGAGAAAATTCCAGCGCTCGAAAATGAAAAATCTCAACTGGAAACTGTATCTGGTGATGCTGAAGGGGCTGCTTCCCCAGCAAATGCCAACCCTGTCCGACTGGCAGAAATAGAAGTCGAACTAAAAAGGCTAAATGCACTCAAAAATCAAAATCTCCTACAGAAAAAGGCGGATATTACGACAAACATCACGCAGAACGCCGAAAAAGCGAACGCGCTTCTGCAGGATTTGCGGCGATTGGAAGCGCGAGTAGATACCGCAAAGAACGACGATAAACGCGATGCACTTTCAGTTTACGGCACCTTCAACGGCAATGCTAATGGCGACAGTCAAAAAGGCGCGGGGCTGACGGTCGGCAAAACCTTTTCAACCGGCATCGCTGCCCAGAACATCAGTCAGGGTCTTCTCGAAGGCGGCGTGGCGATTGCGACCGCGCAGTGTTTTCGGGTCGCAAAGGAGGTTTTGGCAATGGTGAAACCGGAAGAACGCACGGCAGACATGGTGAGGGCGGCAATGGACAATTGCGCATTGCCGACAACGTCCCGCCCATAATCGAGGGATCTAAAGCGCGCCACTGGCGTGCGCCAGAGGCGGGAAATCGCGGTGCCAAGCGAAAGACAGATCGTGTCAGTCGCGAGCTATTGCGCAGAAAACGGGTCGCTTCGCGATTCCCTATTCGCGAAACAGCGGCTAGAGGGGCCGGATGCGTCGTCCTGCCCTTTCCGTCGTCGTCCCCTGCTACAACGAAGCAGCGTGTCTCGACATCCTTCACGCCCGCGTCTCTGCCGCTGCCCAGGCGGCGGTCGGCGACGAATACGAGATCGTGTTCGTCAATGACGGATCGAAGGATGACAGCTGGCCTGTCATGCAGCGGCTCGCGGCGGCTGACCCGCATCTGGTGGCGATCAACCTGTCGCGCAATCATGGGCACCAGCTGGCACTGACCGCGGGTCTAGATCTGTGCTGTGGCGCGCAGATCATGATCATCGATGCCGATCTGCAGGACCCGCCCGAATTGCTGATCGACATGCGCGCTACCATGGCCGCCGAGCAAGCCGATGTCGTTTATGCCGTGCGCCGCAAGCGCGAGGGCGAAACGATCTTCAAGAAGCTGACCGCCGCGCTTTTCTACCGCGTGCTCGACCGAGTAACCGATACCCCCATTCCGCTCGATACCGGCGATTTCCGGCTGATGAGCAGGCGCGCGCTCGATGCATTCCTGAGCCTTCCCGAACAGGCGCGCTTCATCCGCGGGATGGTGGCTTGGATCGGCTTTCGCCAGGTGCCGTTCCTGTATGATCGCGCCGAGCGGCATGCAGGCGAAACCAAATATCCGCTCGCCAAGATGATCCGGTTCGCGCTCGATGCGGTAACGGGTTTTTCGACCGCGCCCTTACGGTTCGCCAGCCATGTCGGGCTCGCGCTGACCGCTGCGTCACTGCTCCTGTTCGTCTATATCGCAATCGGGTTCTTTACTGGCAGCGCGGTACAGGGCTGGACGTCGACGATGCTGGTCGTCGTGCTGCTTGGCGCGGTGCAGATGTTCGTGCTGGGGATGATCGGCGAATATCTCGGGCGGCTCTATGTCGAATCAAAGCGGCGGCCGCTCTATCTGGTGGCCGATGTTGCCGGGCCGATCGGCGGCAAGGCGACGCTTGGTTACCGCGCCGAACCGCCAGTTGAAGCGCAAGCTGCCGAGCCGATCGCGCCACCCGCACCACGCATGCGCAAACCGCGCGTCAAGCCGCCGGTGACGCCCCCACACTCGCCAGCGTAACGATCGATACGCCAGGCGGCAGCGGCACCCGCCCGACGAGATGGCGTTCCCAGCCGAAGATCGTCTCGAACAGCGTATTGAGCGGCTTTGGCGGGGGCGAATCATCGCTGTCGTCGCGGCCTGACAATCGCCCCGCCACCCGCGCCGCCGCCGCCAGCGGAAACAGCAGCGAATTGAAATAGCGCAAGCCGTTATGGCTAAGCCTCGCAGCGGCAATGGCCCGGCCAAGCGTCGCCTTGGAATAGCGGCGGTGGTGATGGTTTACCACGTCATGCGCGCTCCACATCCATTGGTGCGCGGGCACCGCGATCAAAATCTTGCCGCCGGGTTTCAGGCAATCGCCCATCGCCTTCAGCGCGGCGACATCATCCTCGATATGCTCGACCACATCGAGCACGGCGATCAGATCATAGGCACCGCGTTCAATGCCCGGCAGTTCGGGCAAGGGGGCGGCGAGCACCGGCTTGCCAAGCCGCTCGCTGGCAATGCCGCGCGCAACCGGATCGATCTCGATCGCCTCGACATCGCCGAAGCGCGCCAGCATCGGCAGATTGTGCCCGGTGCCGCAGCCGATCTCCAATATGCGTGCATCCTTGGGCAGATGCCCCTCACGCGTCAGGTAATCGGCCAGAATCTCGCGCCGGGCGCGGTACCACCAGTGCGTGGAATCATGCGCCGCCATGCGGTCGTAGACGATCCTATCCATTGGTCGGCGTGCCCCCGAACACCCATTGCCGATTGAGCGCAAAGGTCGCGATCGGCGTGATCGTCACCACCGGGATCAGCGCGACCCAGGCGGGCAATCCCGCCAGCGCCGTCACGCCCCAGGTGAAGCCGGCGTTCAGCGCCAGCCCGACGCCCTGCACGATCACGAATTTCAGCTGTTGTCGCCCGCCGCTTTCGCGCGTGCCGTGCCCCTTGAAGCTCCAGCGGCTGTGCAGGAAAAAACCGATCGTCACGGCGACGGCGAAGGCAAAGGGCACCGCATACACCGCCTGCTCGTCGCGAAACACATAGGCCGTCAGCGGCAGATAGACCGCCGAATAGACCACCGTCGACAAGCCGCCCGCGATCGCAAAGCGAACCAATTGGTCGACCACCTCGCGCCCGCCGAGGACATGGCCCAGCTGGTCGCCGATCTGATTGCCGAGATGATGCAGAGTTTTCACGTGCCGCTTGCCCTTTAATGGGGCCGCACTAGAGCGCAGGGACGAGCGAGGGAAGCTTCTTTGACCGATACCGATCAGCGACAGATGCCCTATGCGCGCGAACTTGAGCGTCACTGGCTCAGCCTGACGCTGATCGCCTGGGTGCTGATCGCGATCTGGTTCGTGTGGGAGCGCCGGTCGGGCATCTATTGGCTGTCGCTCGGCGACACCGACGATAACATGCGGCTGATGCAGGTCCGGGCGCTGCTGAACGGGCAGGGCTGGTATGATCTGCGCCAGTATCGGCTCAACCCGCCCGCTGGCTTCGACATGCACTGGAGCCGGATCGTTGATCTGCCGCTGGCCGGGCTGATCCTGCTGTTCAAACCCTTTGTCGGCACGGTAATGGCGGAAAAACTGGCCTGCGGCATTGCGCCGTTGCTCCCGCTGTCGGTCACCATGGCTGGCCTCGCCTTCACCGTTCGACGGCTGGTGAGCCCGGTCGCTTGGCCGCTCGCGCTGATTTTCCTGCTGCTCTGCACCACGACGATGCTGATGTTCATGCCCAACCGCATCGATCATCATGGCTGGCAGCTAGCATCCCTGAGCATCACCGTGGCAGGCCTTGCCGATCCGCATCAGCGCCGCAGTGGCATTACCGTCGGACTTGCGAGCGCAGTTTCGCTAAGCATCGGGCTCGAATTGCTGCCGTACGCTGCAGGAGCCGGCGCGATCATGGCCCTGCGCTGGGTATGGGACCGGGCCGAGGCACCACGATTGAGCGTGTACGGGCTCGCGCTCGCCGGGGGTAATGCGATCGGCTATGTGCTGTTCGCCTCCAACGCCAATAGCGTCCTGCGCTGCGATGCGCTGACACCGGTGTGGCTGAGTGTGATGATCGAGGCGGGGACGCTGCTGTTCATCCTCGCGCGAATCAACCCCGATGGCCGCGCGATCCGGCTCGGGCTGGCGGCGGCCGCCGGCGTGGCGATCATCGCCGCCTTTGCGCTGGTGTTTCCGCAGTGCCTGGGGCGGCCCGAACAGGTCTCACCCGAACTCGCGCGTAATTGGCTGAACAATGTGCGCGAAGCCCGGCCGATTTACGTGCATCCGTGGCGAAACGCCGTGCCCGTCGCGGCGCTGCCGATCACCGGGCTGGTTGGGGCGATCATCGCCACTTGGCGCGCGCGGCGCAGTGATCGGTTCGCGGCCTGGGCAGCTGTGTTGCTGTTCACCCTGTTCGCGGGTGGACTAATGCTGTGGCAAGTCCGCGCAGGCGGTGCCGCACAATTGCTTGCAGTGCCGGGGGCCGTGGCGCTTGGCTGGATCGTCTTTCCCTGGTGTCTTGGCCACCGATCGGTGCTGGTGCGTGTGTTCGGCACGGTGACGGCGTTCATGATCGTATCGGGCGCTTTCGTTGGCTTCGTGGTGAAGTACGGCGTGCCCGACAAGCCGACTGTGCGGACCAAGACGATCAACCGGGCGAGCGCGTGGTGCCCAACCATTCCGGCACTCAGCCCGCTCAACCGGCTGCCATCGCAGACGATCTTCACCTTTGTCGATCTGGGGCCGCGGCTGATTGCGGTTACGCATCATTCGGCGGTGGCCGGGCCCTATCACCGCAATGGCGACGCCATTCTCGATGTGCAGCATGCCTTCAGCCGCACGCCCGATGAATTTCGCGCGATCGCCAAGCGCCACGGCGCGACGCTGTTGCTGATCTGCCCGAACATGCCCGAATCGACGATCTATTCGGTGCGCCACCGCAAGGGCTTTTATGCCCGGCTCATAAAGGGCGACGTGCCTGTATGGCTTGAGCCGGTGCCGCTGCCTGCGAAATCGCCGCTGAAGCTCTGGCGCATTCGCTAAAAGAAGCTCGCCCTTAAGCCGTCGATCACGAACTGGGCGGCCAGCGCCGCCAGCAGCACGCCGAGCAGCCGTGTGACCACTGCTTCGATCCGCGCGCCAAGAATGCGCATGATCGGCCCTGCCAGGATGAGCGCGAGCAACGTCAGCGCTAGGATCGTGCCCAGTGCCGCTAGAATGACCAGCGTGCGCTCAATCCCGGTGCCCTTTGACATGAGCAGCATGATGCTGGCGATCGAGCCCGGCCCCGCGATCATCGGCATTGCCATCGGGAAGACCGACACATCCTCGATCTCGGGTGTGTCGAGCAGCTTCTGCGCTCGATCTTCGCGGCGCTGGGTGCGCTTTTCGAATACCATTTCGAGCGCGATCAGGAACAGCATGATGTCACCCGCAATGCGGAAACTATCAAGGCTGATCCCTAAAGCGCGCAAGATATCCTGCCCGAACAGCGCGAACACGACGAGAATTGCCCCTGCGATGAGCACCGCGCGGATCGCCATCGCGCGGGCATGCACCGCCGGCACGCCTGCGGTCAGCCCGGCATAGATTGGCGCGCAGCCGGGCGGGTCGATCACCACGAAAAAGGTGATGAGCGCCGAGACGAAGAGCTCCATCAAAGTTCCGCCAGATCGAGCGCCACGCCTTGGCGGCGGCTGGCCGAGATCAGGGTATTGCGGAGCAGGCAGGCGATCGTCATCGGGCCGACGCCGCCGGGCACTGGCGTAATGGCGCTGGCGACGCTCGCCGCGCCGTTGAAATCAACATCACCGATCAGCCCGTCATCGGTACGGTTGATGCCGACATCGATCACCACCGCGCCGGGCTTGATCCATTCGCCCTTGATCATCTCGGGCCGCCCCACCGCCGCCACGACGATATCGGCGCGGTGGACGATCCCCGGCAGATCACGCGTTTTCGAATGCGCGACGGTGACTGTGCAGCTTTCGGCGATCAGCAACTGCGCCATCGGCTTGCCGACGATGTTCGACCGGCCAATAACAACCGCGTCGAGCCCGGCCAGATCACCCAATTGATCCTTGAGCAGCATCACACAGCCATAGGGCGTGCAGGGCACGAACCCCGGCAGCCCGGTCGCGAGCCGCCCGGCATTCACCGGGTGGAAGCCATCGACATCCTTGTCGGGGTCGATCGCCATCAACACCGTATCTGCATCGATCTGCGGGGGCAGCGGGAGCTGGACAAGAATGCCGTCCACCGCAGGATCGGCGTTCAGGCTCGCGACCAGCGTGAGCAATTCATCCTGTTCGGTATCGGCGGGCAGGCGATATTCGAAGCTCGCCATGCCTGCGGCGATCGTCGCTTTGTGCTTGTTGCGCACATAGACGGCGGATGCCGGGTCTTCGCCCACCAGGACCACGGCGAGTCCCGGCGCACGACCACCGGCATCGCGCAGCGCCGCAACCTTGGTCGCAATCCTGCCCCTTAAGGCTGCCGCAAAGGCTTTGCCGTCGATAATCTGTGCGCTCATGCGGGCGGGCCATAGAGCGCGGCGGCACTCTGCGCCAGCCTTTGCGGATCGCCGGTCAGTGCCAATCGCTTCAAACGAGATGTCTGGCCGCCGATCAGCGCCACATCGCGTCGGGCGAGGCCAAAGGCCTTGGCCACCAGCGCAATGAGCGCTGCGTTGGCAGCGCCCTCAACCGGCGCGGCGGCGAGACGGGCAGCGAAATGAGCGTCGGTACCCGGTCCGATCATGTCGCGCCCGCCCCGCGGCGTGACGCGCACAGCGATATGAATGCCGTCAGCCGTGGCGGTCCACGGCCGTTGATCGTTCAGAGCGGCGCGCCGGTCGCGATCGAATTGGCGACATTGCCCAGTACCATCTGCAGGATTTGCAGCGCGATCAGCACGACGGCGGGCGAGAAATCGATCTGGCCGAAATCGGGCAGCACCCGGCGGATCGGGCGATAGATCGGCTCGGTCAGCTTTTCGAGCCCCTGGTGCAGCTGGCGGACGAAATCATTATACGTATTGATCACGTTGAACGCGATCAGCAGCGACAGGATGATCTGGACGACGATGATCCACCAGACCAGGTTGAGCAAAACCATCGCAATCTGAATGAGCGTGATCAATCGGGGCACTCCATTGGCCAGAACAGGCGTTATACTACACTAAAACACATCGGCAAGTCACAGGGCAGATCGCTCACGATATAGGGCGCGATCAGCGATGCACCAGCGTGCCTGCGCCTGCCTGGGTGAAGATTTCCAGCAGCATCGCATGCGGCACCCGCCCGTCGAGGATAACCGCGGCGTCGACGCCCCCCTCAACCGCAGTGATGCAGGTTTCGAGCTTGGGGATCATGCCGCCGGTAATCGTGCCGTCAGCGCGCAGCGCCTCGATCGCCGCTGGATCGAGATCGGTGAGCAGATCGCCGCCCTTGCCGAGCACGCCCGCCACATCGGTGAGCAGGAACAGCCGCGATGCGCCAAGCGCCGCCGCAATCGCCCCCGCCATGGTATCGGCGTTGATGTTATAGGTTTGGCCGTCCGCGCCAATGCCGATCGGGGCAATCACCGGGATCATGCCTGCGCCCGAGATCGTGTCGATCACGCTGCGATCGATTGCCTCGGGCTCCCCCACAAAGCCCAGATCGACCGCGCGCTCGATATTGCTGTCGGGGTCGCGCGTCGTGCGTTCGACCTTCACCGCACGGACGAACCCGCCGTCCTTGCCCGAAATGCCGATCGCGCGACCGCCCGCCTGGCCGATCCAGGCAACGATTTCCTTGTTGATCGCCCCCGAAAGCACCATTTCGGCGACCTGCGCGGTCTGCGCATCGGTGACGCGAAGCCCGTCGACAAAGCTCGATTCGACGCCCAGCTTTTTCAGCATCGCGCCAATTTGCGGCCCGCCGCCATGGATGACGACGGGATTGATGCCGACCGCCTTCAGCAGCACCACATCCTCGGCAAAATCGCGCTGGAGCTCACGGTCGCCCATCGCGTGACCGCCATATTTCACGACGAACGTCTTGCCCGCATAACGCTGCAGATACGGCAACGCCTCGGTCAGCGTTTCCGCCTTGGCGAGCATGGCAGGATCGGGGGCATGATTGCGGGTGGGTTTCGTCATGCGGCATCCTCTACCCAATCCGTCACCGCAGCGAAAGCTGGGGTCTTGCGATCAGGGTATACGAGAAGTCGCGCCCCTTACGTGTCACCCCGGACCTGTTCCGGGGTCCACCGCACAACAAATGCCGACGCGGATTGGGGATAGGTAGACCCCGGAACAAGTCCGGGGTGTCGCATTTTTGTGGAGGTTGCCAACGCCCAATTGGCGACTTTGAGGCTACTGCCGATATCTGCCGCGTAGATGGCTTAACGCGATCAGTTTTGGCCCTAGCCAATTCAAGAGTGCAACAGTGCACACGGCCGCAACAACGGTGCGCAAGATCGAATACTCTGCAAAACCGAACGAGCTCAATATCTGAAGAAGAGCGAACATTACGGCAACAAAGGCGAGCGGATAAAATAGAATCGACTTCATGCCACTCTCCACTTCTATTCCCGTTCCTTTTATGTCTTTGGCCCGACGCTTGCAATCTGGTTCGTACAATCAACAACTTGGCTGCCCATACGGCCATTCTCCGCCGAGTCGTCATACAAAGCGCCCGAACCGCGAAAAACCAACCCCGGCCACCGCCCGATCCCCACCACCAGGTAAATCAGCGCCGACAAGAACTTGCGTAGGCCGGAGCTTACTGTATCGTCATAGCAACACACGTCGAGAGGTAGTTGCCATGGGTGAGAGCGAGAGCATGACGACCCGCGCGCAAATCGAAGCAGTGCTTCGAGATTTAGACCACAAGGAAAGGGAATTTGAGATAGGGATTGCGAGAGCCGAAGCTGAGTTCAGCGCAAATATGGCGAAAGGTCGAGCCGAGTTTCACGCAGGAATGGCGAAGACGCGAGCAGAATTTCAACGGATGCTAAGCGAGTTGAGCTAGTTCGTTCCGGACGGCAGATTCCCACCACCTTCAGTCGTTACGCCTCCGCCCGGTCCAGCCACCGCCCGATCCCCACCACCAGGTAAATCAGCGGCGGCACCAACACCGCTGACAGCACCACTTTCGCCAGCATCTGCCCCGCGAGTAGCGCGCCGATCGGGAAGATGCCCCAGAAGGCGATCGTCACGAACAGCAGTGTGTCGACGATCTGCGAGAGCACGCTCGCAATCCCGGCGCGCAGCCAGAGCAGCCCGCCGCCGTCGCGCCGCAGCCATGAGAAGATCGTGACGTTCAGCGTCTGGGAGATGCCGTAGGCGACGATGCCGCCCAGCCAGATGCGCGGGGTGCCGCCCATCATCAGTGCAAAGGCGTCTCGCCGCGCAGGCTCCATTTCAGGCGCAGCGGGCAGCGACAGGATGATGAAGGAAAGGATGATCGACGCGATCAGCGGCACAAAGCCGAAGCGCACCAGCCGGTTGGCAACCACCGTGCCGTGGAGCTCGGCAATCGCGCTGGAGACGATCACCAGCAGCAGGAAAGCGAAGATCCCGGCCTCCACCGCCAGCGGCCCGATGCCGACCAGCGGGCCGAGCGCCGAGATCGGCCCGAGCGACACCTGTTTGTTGCCGAGCACGCCTGCCAGGCACACCATGCCGCCATAAAAGATCGAAAGCGCGAAGAGCGAGCGCGGGATGCGGAGGTGGGTGTCTTTCATCGTCACGATTGCTAGCGAGATTTACGCGCCCGTCAAACGGACGAGGCGGATTGGCAGACTGCGTTCGCTACAAACCTCCGTTCGCCCTGAGCGCAGTCGAAGGGCAAGCGCAACGCGTGGGCTTCGACTGCGCTCAGCCCGAACGGGGTTGGGCCGGTTGGTCAACCGCGTTAACGCTCTAGCCCAACGCCACAACCGCTGTATGCTAGCTCGCTTGCGCAGCCGGGGGGCGGCGTGTGTGGATTTGCGCGGGAAAGCCTGAATGAACCAAACGCTTATCGGCCTGTCGGGGATCGCGGTGATCCTGTTCGCCGCCTTTCTGCTGTCGAACAACAAACGGCTGATCCGCCCGCGCGTGGTGATCGCCGCTTTCGGCCTGCAGGTCGCGATGGCGGTGCTGGTGCTCTATGTGCCCGTCGGCAAGGCCGTGATCGAGGGGATGGCGACGGGGGTCTCCGCGCTGCTCGGCTATGCCGCTGCCGGTACCCAGCTGATTTTCGGCAAGCTCGCGACCGACCCCACCTTCGGTTCCGCCTTTGCCTTTTCCGCGCTGCCCGTGATCATCTTTTTCGCCGCTCTGGTGGCCGTTCTCTATCACCTCGGCATCATGCAGTTCGTGATCAAATATGTCGGCGGCGCGATCGAAAAGATCATCGGCGTGTCGAAGGTGGAGGCGCTGTGTGCCGCGGCCAACATCTTTGTCGGCCAAAGCGAAGCGCCGCTGGTGATCGCGCCCTATTTGCCGGCGTTGAAGCCGCCGCAATTGTTTGCGGTGATGTCGGTCGGCATGGCGGGCGTGGCGGGGACGATTCTGGCCGCTTATGCCGCGTTGCTGGGGCCGACGGCACTCCCCTATCTGCTCGCCGCATCGTTCATGTCAGCCCCCGGCGGGCTGTTGATGGCCAAGATCATCATGCCCGATGTGCCGCCGGTGCCCCCGTCGGACGAGGTCGACGGTGAACCGGTCGAGATCGCCGACCCGGTCGATCCGGTGCTCGAGGTGGAGCGTGCCGAAAACGTTATCATGGCCGCTGCCAATGGCGCGCAGACCGGCGTTAGGATTGCGGTCGCGGTCGCGGCGATGGTGCTGGCGTTTGTATCGCTCGTCGCGCTCGCCAATGGGCTGCTCGGCGCGGTGGGGAGCTGGTTCGGTTACCCCACGCTGACGTTCCAGTGGCTGCTGGGGATCATTTTCTCACCCTTCATGCTGCTGCTCAATATTCCGGCGAGCGAGGCGGCCGCGGCGGGTAGTCTGGTCGGCACCAAGGTGGTGCTGAACGAATTCGTCGCGTTCATCGATTTGGGCCAGATGAAGAACCTGTCGGCACGCACCACTGCCGTCGTCACCTTTGCGTTGTGCGGCTTTGCCAATTTCCTGTCGATCGCGATCCAGATCGCCGCAACGGGCAGCCTGGCCCCCAACCAGCGCCCGATGATCGCCAAGCTCGGCATCCGAGCGCTGATCGCGGGGACGCTCGCGAATTTGATGAGCGCGGCACTGGCGGGGATGCTGATCAGCTAGACCTTGGGGGAGGTGAAGATGGCCGAGTTTGAAAGTGACAGCAACCAGCCTGCTGCGACGCGCCATGGGCCGGAGCATATGCTGGAAAGGCTGATCTTCTTTTCCGACGCGGTGTTCGCAATCGCGATCACACTGCTCATCATCGAAATCCATGTGCCGCATCTGGAAGCGGGCGCGAGCAATGCCGATTACATCAACGCATTGCTGAAGCTGACACCCAATTTCATCGGGTTCATCATCAGTTTTTTCGTGATCGGCGCGTTCTGGGGTGGGCACCACCGCGCCTTTGGCTGTGCCGCGCATTACAGCGACAAGCTGGTCCCCGCCAATATCCAGCTGTTGCTGACGATCGCGGCGATGCCGTTCTTCACCGCATTTGTGAGCGAATACAGCAACCAGCGTGTGCCCGTGGTGCTCTATTGTAGCTGGCTGCTGCTCACTGCCTTGCTTAACCTGCGACTGGGGCGACTGGCGACATCGCCGCCGGTGGTCGATCCCAGCGTGTCGGCAGAAACGATCGCGGGTATTCGACGTAGGGGGCTCGCCACGGTGCTTGGGGCGGCAACCGCGATCATCGTCGGGGTATTTTCGCCCCAGCCGATCATCGCCCAGGTCAGCCTGATGTCGATCCCGCTCTGGCGGGTCGTGCTTGGCTGGCTGGCGCCCAAGCCCAGCGCAAGCACCTAGCGCAGATCGGCCAGCGCGGCGCCTGCGATCTCGTCATCCTCGGCGGAGGTCGCGCCCGATATACCGATCGCACCGATGATCTTGCCGCCGACGATGATCGGTCGCCCGCCCGCAATCGGGACTGCGCCCGGCAGCGCCAATGTTGTCACGCGCCCTTCAAGCACGGCCTTGGCCATCGCCGCAGTCGGCGTACGGAAGCGCGCGGCAGTACCCGCCTTCTCCTGCGCGACGAGGATCGACCCATATTGCGTATCGTCGAGCCGAGCGAAAGCGACCAGGCTCGCGCTCGGTTCGACGATGGCGACCGCGATGCGCAGTCCGCGCGCCCGACCGGCCGCAAGCGCGCGATCGACCAAGCGCTGCGCCTCTGCCAGCGTGATTGACGCACCATAAGGGGGTGCAGGCGCTTGGGCTGGCGTCGTTGCAGGGGCGGCTGACACCGGTGTTGCCTGCTGGGCGACGGCAGGCGCGGCGACAAGCGCCAGTGCCGCAAAAATCACTCTCATCATCGCGTCGGCTCCGGTTCGGCACCCGAATAGTCATAGAAACCGCGTTTGACCTTGCGGCCGTACCAGCCCGCTTCGACATATTTGACGAGCAGCGGTGCAGGGCGAAATTTAGGATCGCCGGTGCCGTCGTGCAGCACGCGAATGATCTCCAGGCAGGTGTCGAGCCCGATGAAATCGGCGAGCGTCAGCGGCCCCATCGGGTGGTTCAAGCCGAGCATGCACGCGGTATCGATATCGCGCATCGTCGCGACGCCTTCACCCAGCGCAAAGATCGCTTCGTTGATCATCGGCATCAGCACGCGGTTGACGATGAAACCCGGCGCATCATTGGCGTGGACGATCGCCTTGCCGAGCGACTGGCCGAACGCCTCGACGCTCGCGACGGTCGCGTCGGAAGTGGCGAGGCCGCGGATCAGCTCGATCAGCCCCATCACCGGTACCGGGTTGAAAAAGTGGACGCCCATGAAGCGGCTGGCATCGGGTGCGGCCTGCGCCAGCCGGGTGATCGGTATCGACGAGGTGTTGGAGGCGAGGATCGCATCGGCGCGCATCACCTTGCCCACCGCTGCGAAGATCGCGCGCTTGATTTCTTCGCGCTCGGTGGCGGCTTCGATTACGAGATCGCACGGCCCCATCGCCTCGACGCTCGCGACCGGCGTGATCAGCGCGAGCGCGGCGTCGCGGGCTTCACCGGTGATCTTTTCCTTGGTGACCAGCCGTTCGAGCGCCTTGGCGATTCCCGCCTTGCCGGCCTCGGCGCGGGCGAAATCGACATCGGACAGCAGCACCAGATAGCCCGATTGTGCCGATACCTGCGCGATCCCCGCGCCCATTTGCCCTGCCCCAATAACGCCGATCGTCTTCATGCTCGCTCCTGTCCGTTGACGCGGGGCATATCGCCGCCAACCCCGTTTGCGAAGCAAAAGAAGCGCGCCGCTGTTACGGTGCCGTGCGTGGTGCCTGCGCTTCGGCCAGGATCAGCGCGAAACGGTCATCGGCATCGGTCCATTCGGCGATCGGCGTCCAGCCACCGGCACGGAGCAGGATGCGCGCGTCGCGGGGGCCGTATTTATGGCTGTTCTCGGTATGCACCGTTTCCCCCGCCGCCATCGCAAAGGGCCGCCCCTCGATCGTGAAATCGATGTCGCGCTGCGCCTCGAGATGCATTTCGATCCGCGATCGCATATCGTTCCAGATCGCGCGGTGGCGAAACGCCTCGACCGGGATCGTCCCGTCAAGCTCGCGGTTGATCCGCTCCAGCAGGTTGAGGTTGAACGCCGCCGTCACGCCTTGCGCATCGTCATAAGCGCGCACCAACACGTCTTCGTCTTTCAGTCGGTCCATGCCGATCAGCAGCATCGCACCGGTATCGAGCCATTTGCGCATGGCCCGCAACAGATCGACCGCCGACGCCGGGATCATATTGCCGATGGTCGACCCGGGGAAAAAGCCGAGCTTGGGGAGATCTGCGACACCAGCGGGCAGTGCGATCGGGTGCATGAAATCGGCCTCGATCGGGTGAACGGGTAAACCGGGGAACGCGGATGACAGCGCGGCTGAGGATTCGCGGAGGAAATCGCCCGAGATATCGATCGGCACATAGGCGGCGGGATCGATTGCGCGCAGCAGCAAAGGCGTTTTGGCGGAGGAGCCCGACCCGAATTCCACCACCGCACGGCCTGCACCGATGCAGTCAGCGATTGCCGGGCCGTTGTCGCGGAGAATGCCGGCCTCGATCCGGGTCGGGTAATATTCCGCTAGGTCGGTGATCTGCTCGAACAATTCAGAGCCGCGCCGATCATAAAACCAGCGCGCCGGAATGGCGCGCGGTCGCATCGCAAAACCGTTCAGCACATCGGCGCGAAACGACGGATCGGCCAGGCTCGCCTGGCCATCTTCGATTTCGGGTTTGAGCACGCTTACAGATCCTTTGCCAGACGGACGCCGGTGAATTGCCAGCGCTGATGCGGGTAGAAAAAGTTGCGGTAGCTCGCCCGCGCGTGACCGCGCGGGGTGGCGCAGGAGCCGCCACGCAGCACGCACTGCCCGCTCATGAACTTGCCATTATACTCACCCACAGCACCTTCGGCCGCGCGAAAACCCGGATAGGGGCGAAAAGCACTGCCGGTCCATTCCCACACATCCCCAAAAAATGCCGGGCCAGAAATAGCAGGCCGTGGTTCGACTGGACCTGCCAGATCGAGCTGATTGCCGCTTTCAGGATCTTGCGATTGCACGGCCGCTTCCCATTCGGCCTCAGTCGGCAACCGGGCGCCGGCCCAGCTGGCATAGGCATCGGCCTCATAAAAGCTGATATGCGTCACCGGTGCCGCCGGATCGATTGCGCGCCGTCCATCCAGGCCGAAGCGAGTCCAGCCGCCGTCGCGTTCTTCCCAGTAAAGCGGTGCGGTGATCCCCTCGCGCTGGACCCAGGCCCAGCCATCGGCCAGCCAGTGGCGCGGGTCTCGATAACCGCCATCGGCAATGAAGGCTGCCCACTCGCCATTGGAGACAGTGCGGTCGGCCAGCGCATGCCGGGCCAACAGCGTCTGATGACGCGGCCCCTCGGCATCAAAGGCGAAACCGTCACCATCGTGGCCGATCTCTACGATGCCACCGGGATGTTCGACCCAGTTGATCGGACTTGGCATCGCCACCGGCACCTTTCGCGCGGCTGGCCATAGCGCGGGTTCGATCGGGTTCTGCGCAAGAAGGTGTAATATGTCCGTAATCAGCAGTTCCTGATGCTGCTCTTCATGATGACAGCCCAGCGTGATCAGATCGCGTGCCGCCGAAGGCAGATCGGGGATGGCCGTGATCAGCGCCAGATCGATCGCCGTCCGGTATTCCCGCACCGCCGCCAGTGTTGGCCGCGTGATCATCCCGCGGCGTCCCCGCGCTTGGCGAGCGCCTTCCGCTTCGTAATAGCTGTTGAACAGGAACGGGAACTGCGGATCGTGCAGCTGATAACCAGGCACGAAATCGCGCAGGACAAACGTCTCAAAGAACCATGTCGTGTGGGCGAGGTGCCATTTCGTGGGCGAGGCATCGTCCATCGACTGCACGCTGGCATCGGCGTCGGACAAAGGAGCGACCAGGGCCGTCGACAGCGCCCGCACCGATGCATAGCGTTCCGCCAGCGCAAGCGGATCGGCAACGCTGTGGCGTTCTGTCTGCATGGTCGTCCCCTTCGATCTCGTGTTGCGCAGCGCCCTAGCGCGACGCCCCGGGCACCCAAAGAACGTCGCCACCGGCCGGAGTGTTCACCAATCGCGCGCAGACGAACAGAAAATCCGACAAACGGTTGAGATAAGACACCGCTTGGGGATTGATGGGCACGATTCCTGCCGCCGCCACCGCTGCGCGTTCTGCCCGACGAACAATCGCGCGGGCGAGATGAAGCGAGGCCGCCCCCGATGTGCCACCGGGCAGGATGAAGCTGGTGAGCGGCGCGAGATGGGCATTCATCGCGTCGATTTCCGCTTCGAGCCGGGCGACCTGGCTCGGCACGATCCGCAACACCATCTCCGACGGGGTGAAATCATCGCCCGGGGTCGCCAGATCGGCGCCCAGATCGAACAGATCATTCTGAATCTGCGTGAGCGCGACCGAGATGGCGCTGTCTTCGATCGCGAAAATGGCAACGCCGATCGCGCTGTTCGCCTCATCGACATCGCCGATCGCGATGAGCCGCAAATCGGTTTTGGCGACGCGGGAGCCATCGACAAGCCCGGTCGTGCCGTCATCGCCGGTGCGGGTGTAGATTCGGTTGAGCTTTACCACGGGCGCGCTGGCCCCTGCGTCACGTACGACCGGTGACGAACAGGATCGCGACCACGATCAGGATCGCCAGTGCCTGGAAGAAAATCCGCTGCTGCATCATCTTGTTCGATTTCGCACTCGCCACGCTGGGGCCGGTGCCTTTAAGATCGGCTTCGGTGGCCTGCAAAAAGCTGATGATGCCGCGCACCAGCGCAACGAGAGTCGCGATCATCGCCGCGACCAGCAAAATGGCGAGAAATACTGTCATGCGGCATATCTAGGCGCTGATGGTGCCGATGCCAATGGGGAGTCGCCCGGCGCGCAGCATTTGAGCCAATGCCGCACCGTCCTGACCCTCTGCGCGCAGTAGTGCCAGCGACGGTGCTCCGTGACGCTTGGCGAGCCGCTTGCCAGATTCATCCGCCAGCAGCGCATGGTGATGATAGCGCAGCGTCGGCAGCTCGAGCAGCGCCTGCAGTAAACGGTGGACGTGCGTGGCGGCGAACAGATCGGCCCCGCGCACCACATCAGTCACGCCTTGCGCGGCATCATCGACCGTCACGGCCAGATGATAGCTCGCGAGCGCATCCTTGCGCGCGAGCACGACATCGCCGTGCGCCATGGAATCGGCAATCACTCGACCTGCAGCAGCATCATGCCAATCGAGCGGACCGGCCAAAGCGACCGCGCTTGCCATGTCGATCCGCCAGGCATGCGGCGTGGTGGCGATCCGCGCCTGCCGTTCCGCTGGGGTAAGGCCGCGACAGGTGCCGGGATAGACCGACACATCGTCCCCCGCCTGCGGTGCCCCGGCGCTCGCGGCGATATCGGCGCGGGTGCAAAAACAGGGATACAGCAACTCCATTCCGGCAAGCTGCTCCAGCGCCGCCTCGTAAGCGACTTGCCGCGTCGATTGGTGAAGGACGGGACCGTCGAAGGAGAGACCCAGCCAGCGCAAATCGGACAATATACCGGCAACATGCTCGGGGCGGCTGCGGCCGCCATCGATATCCTCGATCCGCAGCAGGAAGCGGCCCCCGGCGGCGCGTGCCAGATCATGCGCCAACACCGCCGACAGCGCATGGCCAAGGTGCAGCGCGCCTGTCGGGCTGGGGGCGAAGCGGGAAACAATCGGCTCGCGGCGATTATCAACCTGCCCCGTATCCGGCTCTTGACCGCGAGTCGCGCTGGATGTCATCATGCCGTCATCCTAGTCGGCGAAAGGCGATGGGGAGAAGGCGTTAAGGCGCATCTGGGAGGTAAAATGTATCATCCCGATCTTATCCGGCACCCGGATATGGTCCGTCATCCGGACAGTTGCCCCGCGCTTGTCCTGAATGCCGATTATACCCCGCTGAGTTATTATCCACTGAGCGTGTGGCCCTGGCAGACCGCGGTAAAAGCGGTGTTTCTCGACCGGGTCGATATCGTCGCCAATTATGAGCGAGAGGTGCGAAGTCCCACCGCGAGGCTGAAGCTGCCTTCAGTCATCGCGCTCAAGCAATTCGTCAAACCCTCGCAATTCCCCGCCTTTACCCGCTTCAACCTGTTCCTCCGCGACAAATTCACCTGCCAATATTGCGGGTCGGGTCGCGACCTCACCTTTGATCACGTCATCCCCCGTGCGCAAAAGGGCCGCACCACCTGGGAAAATGTCGTCACCGCTTGCGCGCCCTGCAACCTGAAAAAAGGCGGCCGCACGCCGAAGCAGGCCCATATGCCGCTCCATGTCGCGCCGATCCGTCCGACCAGCTGGCATCTGCAGGAACATGGCCGCCGCTTCCCGCCCAACTATCTGCACGAAACCTGGCACGACTGGCTTTACTGGGACGTCGAGCTGGAGCCCTGATCGGCGACCTGCTGCGCCACTTCACGGAGCATGGCGCGCAGCCAGCCTAGTGCCGGATCGCTGCTACGATAACGCGCCCAGACCGCAACGACGCCTAGCTTTATCTGGGCCAGCGGTGGCGCGATCAACATTAATCCCAAAGGGCCCGCCAGCCCCGCCGCAAAGGCGCGCGAGATTGTCGTCACGCTATCGGTGACCGCGACGATATCGGCAGCGGCGCGAAACGTCGGCACGATCGCGGTGATCGGCCGTTCCAATCCGGCAGCGGCAAGCTCGGCATCGATCTCCGACGCTCGGTCACCAAGCAGCGAAACCACGACGCTGGGGTAGAGGGCATAATCCGCCATCGACCATATTCCACCGCAGGGATGGCCGCGCCGCACCACCACGGCTAGCGAATCCTCGAGCAACGGTTCGGACGCCGCGCCGCGCGGCAGCGGCGTGGTATCAAGCGCGAGCGTCAGATCGATCTCTCCCGTCAGCATCCGCTCCGGCAGACCGGGGGCAATCGGCAACCATTCGATGACAATTCCGCGCGCCGCCAAGCCGATCCGCCGGACGAGCGGCGCGAGCAGCAGATCGGCCTGCGAATCGGTCATGGCGATACGCATCGTCCGCTTTTCTTCAGCCGGATCGAACGGCGGATCGGTGAGCAACGTCCGCACCTCGGCCAGCAACGCGGCTAGCGGCTGGCGCAGCGCCTCTGCCCGCGGTGACAGCATCGCCCCGCCCGGGCCACGCACGAGCAACGGATCATCGAGCAGATAGCGCAATCGCCCCAGCGCCCGGCTCATCGCGGGCTGGCTGAGCCCCACTTCGGCCCCCGCGCGCGTGGCGTTGCGATGCCGCAGGAGCGCCTCCAGCACCGGCAGCAGGTTTAGATCGATCGCGCGTAAATGCTTCTCGTGCATGGTTGATATGATGAACTTGCATTTCATTCATGGTCAAGACCCACCTACACCGCGTTCATCACGAGGAGACAAACCATGACGATGACAACCAAAGACATTCTGATGATGGGATACGGCCCTGTCGGCCGCGAGACCGTCGCGCTGTTGCAGGCGCGGGGCACGCCGGTGCGCATTGCCCAGCGGTCACGCCCCGCCGACCTGCCCGCAGGTGTTGGCTTCACGCACTGCGACATCCTCGACGCCGCGTCGGTTCGCGCCGCCGTGCAGGGGGCCGCGCAGGTCGCGGTGGCGGTTGGCTTCGACTATACCGGCAAGGTCTGGGCAAAGCGTTGGCCGGTCGCGATGCAGAACCTGCTCGATGCCTGCGCAGCTGAAGGCGTGCGGATGATCTTCTTCGACAATCTCTACATGTATGGCCCCCAGCGCGCGCCACTGGTCGAAATCATGGCACTGAGCGACACGGGCCAGAAACCAGCGGCGCGGGCGAAGATCACGCAGATGTGGCAGGCCGATGCTCGCGTGCAGGTTGCCGCGCTGCGGGCACCCGATTTCTACGGCCCCGGCGTGTTATTGTCACACATCGGCGAAACCGGGCTCGCCGCAATCGCCAAGGGCAAGCCAGCGATGTTCGTATTTTCGCCCGATCAGCCGCATGATTATGCCTATGTCCCCGATATCGGCCGGGCGATGGTGACGCTGATCGATGCGGACGACGATGCGTTCGGCCAGGCATGGCACATGCCCTGCGCCCCAACGATGACGACCCGGCAAATCCTGGCGCTCGGTGCCCGTAAGGCCGGGGTGAAGCTTCGGCTTCGCACCTTCCCCGGCATCGTCAGGCAAACGCTGGCGCTGTTCATGCCGTTCCTGCGCGAATTGGGCGAGATGCGCTTTCAATGGGATCGGCCCTATCATGTCGATGCGACCAAGTGGAAAGCCCGCTTCTGGTCGGACGTGACGCCATTCGAGAAGGGCGTTGCCGCGACGATGCGGTCATTCGCCGACTGAAGCCGCGCCGGTCAGGTCAGGTTTGCGGGAACCTTCACGCCCGACGAGCACTTGAGCCCGTCGGAGAAACATGATGGCTTTTCAACAGCTCGACCCGACCATTCCCGTCCATATCGTCGACAAGGGTGCAGGCTTTGCCTTTGCCGTGATCGATTACGGGCAGGAACATAACCTGATCTGGGTCACCGCGATAAACGATACCGGTGAGATCTGGTGCGTCCCTAATCCCCAGGTGCGACTGCAGGGCAACTGGACGATGGGCCGAGACCGGCCGACCGCCTCGGCAACCAGCGATTCCTGCACGAAGGACGATTAACTCGTACCTTTTAGAACGGTATCAGCATCTTGAACATGATCCGGCCATCCCCCAACCGACCTTGTTCAATCGCCGACGTCGCCGTCGCTTTGCCACCCAGTGGCACCACAATGCGGGGGTCCTCAACATATTTCGGTGGCAAGGGCCGCAATCGATATTGCTCATTCTGATCGGGCGACCCGCACACGACGATATCGCTGGCGGCCTTTTCCGGGCAGGATCGCGTAGTCGCCGGCTTCAGTGGCGTCGTTACCACTGTCGATCGTAGTGACGATGGCGGACCGAGCGAATCGTTCACCTGAGGCAGCAGGAGCAGCAGTGCAAGCATCATGCTAAGACCCTCATAGTATAGCCTGATTAGCACCAAAGATGTCGCTGGATCATGGCGTCAATTAGGCAGTTTGCGTGCGATTCCTGTTGCCCCGAAGCTTTGGCCGTTGACCTCGCGCTTGCCGCAGCGCAGCATACACTTATGGTTAGCCTCCCCGCGATCACCAACAATCCCGATATCCGTTTTCTCGGCAAATTGCTGGGCGATGTGATCCGCGATTATGGCGGCGCGGCGCTATTTGAGCGGGTCGAAACGATCCGCCAAGCCTCGGTCGAGCGGCATCGCGGGCTGGGCGATCATCGCGCCACAGACATGGCGCTTGACCGGCTGACGCTGGACGAGACGCTCGATTTCACGCGCGGTTTCATGCTGTTTTCGATGCTCGCCAATCTCGCGGAGGATCGCCAGGGTGTCACCGCCGAACCGGGGGCTGATCTGACCGCCGTGCTCGCCCGGCTACGGGCCGACGGGATCGATAACGCTGCCACGATCGCTCTGCTCGACAATGCGCTGATCGCGCCGGTGCTGACCGCCCACCCCACCGAAGTGCGGCGCAAGAGCATGATCGATCATCGCAACCGGATCGCCGAGCTGATGAAGCTGCGCGATGCGGGGGTTACGATCACCCCCGATGGCGACCAGGTCGATGAGGCGATCTCCCGCCAGATCGCGCTGCTGTGGCAAACCCGGGTGCTGCGGCGCGAGCGGTTGTATGTGGCGGACGAAGTCGAGACCGCGCTCAGCTATCTGCGGGACGTCTTCCTGCCCACGTTGCCCGCGCTCTATCAACGATGGGACCGCGCGCTTGGCCAGCGTACGCCAAGCTTTTTGCGCCCCGGCAGCTGGATTGGCGGCGATCGTGATGGCAACCCGTTCGTGGTGGCGGACTCGCTCCGCACGGCGCTGGGCAAGGCCTGCGAGGCGGTGCTTGGCTATTATCTTGATGCGGTCCATCTGCTTGGCGCCGAACTGTCGATCTCCAGCGAACTGACGACCGTCAGCGATGCCGTCGCCACGCTGGCTGAGGCGAGCGGCGATACGGCTGTGTCGCGGGCGGACGAACCCTATCGGCGCGCGCTGTCCGGAATCTATGCGCGGCTGGCCGCAACCCATGTGGCGCTGACGCACAAGGCTGCGCCGCGCCCCGGCGCGTTGACCGGCGCACCTTACCCCGCGCCGCATGCCTTTCGCGAGGATCTGGCGGCGATTGCGCGCGGCCTGGCGGTTGATCATGTTCCGTCAGGTGGAGGCGCTGTGCTGGCCACCGGCGGTGCGCTTGGCCGGTTGATCCGAGCCGTCGAGACCTTCGGCTTCCACCTCGCCACGCTCGACATGCGCCAGAACAGCGCCGTGCACGAGCGCGTGGTCGCTGACCTGTTGAAGGGGGCCGGGGTCGTCGATGATTATCTGGCGCTGGATGAGGACGCGCGGATCGCGCTGCTGCGCCGCGAACTCGCCAGCCCGCGACCGCTCACCAGCCCCTATGCTGCCTATAGCGACGAAACCACGTCCGAAATCGCGATCCTCCATGCGGCGGCCGAAGCCCATGCGATTTACGGTCCTGCCTGCATCGCCAATTATGTCGTGTCGATGGCGCAATCGGTCTCCGATCTGCTTGAGGTGAACCTGTTGCTGAAGGAAGCCGGGCTGTACCGGCCGCGCCTGGGACAGGATACGCCGCCACATGCCGCGATCATGGCGGTGCCGCTGTTTGAGACGATCGGCGATCTGGAGGCGGCACCCGGTGTGATGGCCGCCTATCTGGCGCTGCCCGAAATTGCCGCGATTGCACGCGCGCGCGGCCATCAAGAAGTGATGATCGGCTATTCGGACAGCAACAAGGATGGCGGTTATCTGACATCTACCTGGAGCCTCAGCCGCGCCTCGACCGCGCTGGCACCGGTGTTCGAGGCGGCGGGCGTCGCAATGCAGCTGTTCCATGGGCGTGGCGGCGCCGTAGGGCGCGGCGGCGGATCGTCCTTTTCCGCGATCCTCGCCCAACCGCCCGGCACGGTGCAGGGCCGCATCCGGATTACCGAACAGGGCGAAGTCATTGCCGGCAAATATGGCACGCGCGAAAGCGCCACCACCAATCTTGAGGCGATTGCGGCCGCGACATTGCTCGCCAGCCTTGAACCCGAAAGGCTGTCAGCGCGGGATTATGCCCGTTTTGCAGGGGCGATGGACCAATTGTCAGACACCGCGTTTCGCACCTATCGCGACCTCGTCTACGGTACCGAGGGTTTCCGCAAATTCTTCCGCCAGATGACGCCGATCGCCGAAATATCCGGCCTGAAAATCGGCTCCCGTCCGGCCAGCCGCACCAAATCTGACCGGATCGAGGATTTGCGCGCCATCCCCTGGGTATTCAGCTGGGCGCAAGCGCGGGTGATGCTGCCGGGCTGGTACGGGGTCGGCACCGCGATCGCTGCCTTTGAGGACAAGGCGCTGTTGCAGGAAATGGCGGCGGGCTGGCCATTCTTTGCAGCGATGCTCGCCAATATGGAGCAAGTGATCGCCAAATCCGACATGGGCATCGCCGCGCGCTACGCGACCCTGGTGGAGGATCGAGTGATGGCGGACGCTATCTTTACCCGGATCAGCGACGGCTGGCATCGCAGCCGTGATGGCTTGCTGCTCGCCACCGGCCAGCCGCATCTGCTGGCCAACAACCCAGCTCTCGATGCATCGATCCGGCTGCGCTTGCCCTATATCGAGCCGCTGAACCTGTTGCAGATCGAGCTGATCAAACGCAGGCGGGCAGGCGAGAAAGACGAGCGGATAGGCGAGGGCATTTTGCTGTCGATCAACGCAATCGCGACCGCGCTCAGGAACAGTGGGTAGGCGGGCGCAAGCAACGACCATTTGGAATGAGATGACGTCAGGTTGAAACAATCCCGAACCCGTTCGGGCTGAGCGAAGTCGAAGCCCAAGCGCTGCGCTTGCCCTTCGACTTCGCTCAGGGCGAACGGGCGTTTTGATTTCGAGTTTCAGGAGAACTGGCTACCGCTTCAACGGCGGCGCGGTCAGGTTGACGGCGATCGATATGCGTTCGCCCTCACCTTGCCATGGCTCAACCGCGTGGCGCAGCCAGGCGGGAAACAACAGCAATTGCGACGCGACGGGCTTGATCCGAAGCACGCGCTCACCGCCGGAGTCGCGGAACCGGAGCATCGGCGCATGCATTTCGATCATCGGCAGGCGGGGATCGTCAAACGTGATTTCGCCGCCTTCCCCCTCGGGCACCGCGACGTAATAGACGCCCGACCAGAAGCTTCCGCCGTGCACATGCGGGGCATTCGCGCTGCCTGGCGGATTGATGTTCGCCCATGCCTCGAGCAGCCAGCCGCGCCGCTCACCGGGCAGCGCCTGGGTATCGACGATGTTCGCATCGGCAAGTTCGACCATCCGGCGGATCACCGGCGCCACCTGCTCACCCGCCCAGTGTAACAATCGTGTGTCCGAATGCCAGCCGCCGACATTGGAGCGCATGACGCCTTCAGACACATCACGCCGGGCGCGGATGACCCGGGCAAGCTCGGCATTAAAGCCCGCGTCATGATCCAGCACGACGCTGATCACCGGGGTTGCGAAGGCCAGTATCTTCTGTGGTTCGGTCATGCTTGGTACTCGATCCGATCCCCGCCCTGCATCATGCCCGACATCATGAAGGTGAATCCAGAAACGGTGCCGCGATCTCCTCCCGCACCCGGAGCAGCCGCCCCGTCGCGCGATCGAGCAGCGCCCAGGTCGATACCGCCTCCACCTTCACCTTGCCATCGCTGCCGGTAAAGCGAACGTGGCGATCGAACCGCGCACCATAGGGTTTGCCGGGCACCCAGGTCTCCCCCGTCACGCTCTCGCCGGGGCCAACATTGCCACGATAATCGATCTCGTGCCGGGTGACGACCCAGATATAGGCGGCGACATGCTCGACCGGGGCCACCGTCTGCCAGTGCGCGACGGCGATATCCTGAATCCACCGCACCCACACCGCATTGTTGACATGACCGAGTTCGTCGATGTCGTCGGGCGTCGCCGTGATGGCGCGGGTAAATCGAGTCACGGGGCGTCACCAAGCAAGTGTGCGTAATCACTCGCCCAATCGCAAATTGCTATCGTAACCGGGGCAAGCGAATGCCCCAGCGGCGTCAGCCGGTATTCGACGTGTGGCGGCACCTCTGCGAAGGCATGACGATCCACGAGGCCTGCTGCTTCCAGCCGCTTCAATGACTGTGCCAGCATCTTCTGGCTGATACCTGGAAGTGCTCGTTCCAGTGCGTTGAAGCGCAGCATACCGGGTTCCAAAGCATACACGATGAGGAGAGCCCATTTGTTGCCAATGACTTGGAGCAGTCGGCGCGGTCCGCTGCTCTGGTCGAGCACACAGTCGGAGTGGACATTCATACTTACCCTCGCATCAGTAACGGACCGAAAAGTGCCTTCTTATGTAGATCGACACCAAGCTTCATAAGGCATGCTCGCGAAAAGGAGTTGCCGTTATGCCGCTTGAAGCCAATGTCTGTCCGGTCTCAACCAAACACATGATCCAGCTCCATGGGTTTGAAGAATTGTGGGGCTATGTCCAAGCTGTACACGTCGGGCCATTTGTATTCGTTTCCGGGACCGTAAGCATCGATGCAAACGGAAACCCGACCGCTGTTGACGACATGCCGACTCAGGTTGACAATGTGTACGAAAGCATCCGTCAATCATTGGCTGCTCATGGCGCAACGCTATCGCACATTGTTCGTGAAGCAATCGTCACGACCGATCTGCCGCGATTTTTGGCCGAAGGAGCGGCTCGTCGCTTGGCCGCTTTCGCTGGCCATTCCCTTCCGGCTTCGGCTCCCTGGATCGAAGTACCGCGATTGGCGCAGCCGGAGTTTATGGTTGAGGTCGAGGTCACTGCCTATCTACCTGAATTCAATCCTTTAAGTGCTGCTTACTAACCCTCCACCCCCAGCTGCCACAGCACAAAGGCGTGCTCTTCGGCGGCTTCGCGCAAACTTTCGAACCGGCCCGATTTGCCGCCATGCCCCGCGCCCATATTGGTTTTGAGCAGCAACACATTGTCGTCAGTTTTCTCGTGCCGAAGCTTGGCGGCCCATTTCGCGGGCTCCCAATAGGTGACGCGCGGATCGTTAAGCCCGCCCGAAATGAACATCGGCGGATAGTCCTGCGCACACACCTGATCATAGGGCGAGTAGCTACGGATCAGATCGAACGCCGCCTTGTCCTCGATCGGGTTGCCCCATTCAGGCCATTCGCCCGGCGTCAGCGGCAGCGATGCGTCCATCATCGTGTTGAGCACGTCGACGAACGGCACATCGGCGATCACCGCGCCCCATAGATCGGGATCCGAATTGACCACCGCGCCCATCAGCTCTCCCCCCGCCGATCGACCCGCAATCGCGATCTTGCCGGCACTCGTCCAACCGTCCGCGATCAGCCCCTTCGCCACATCAACGAAATCGGTGAACGTATTGGTGCGCTTCTCCAGCTTGCCGTCGAGATACCATTGCTGGCCCAGATCATCCCCGCCGCGAATATGCGCGATGGCATAGGCAAAGCCCCGATCGAGCAAGCTCAGCCGCCCGGTCGAAAAGCCCGGCGGGATCGCGTAGCCATAAGCGCCGTACGCATAAAGGAAGAGCGGGCGGCTGCCGTCCTTGGGGAAATCTGCCGGATAGACGATCGAGACGGGCAACTGCGTGCCGTCGCGCGCGGTGATATGCAGCCGGTCAGTGGCATATTTTGCCGCATCATAGCCCGACGGGATTTCCTGCACCTTCAGCACAGTCTTTTCGCCCGTCGCGACGTCATAATCATAGACGGTGCCCGGCGTGACCATCGATTCATAACCGAGCCGAAGCACGCTCATGTCATATTCGGGATTGTCGCCAAGGCCCGCGTCATAGCTCGCTTCGGGGAACTCGATCCGGCGCGGGGTGCCGCCGTCGTAGCTATGGATCTCGATCTGATCGAGCCCCGCCTCGCGCCCGTCGACGATGAAGAACTTCGCGAAACAGCTCACCCCGGTCATGTAGAAATCGGATGATGCGCCGATCAGTTCGATCCAGCTGCCGGGATCGCTGACCGGCGCGGTGCACAGCCGGAAATTGGGGTGAGTATCGTTGGTGTGGATGAACAGCGTGTCGCCATGCGCATCGACATCATATTCACGGCCAACCTGACGCGGCGAAACGCACACCGGCTTGGCGAGCGGATCGCTCGCGGGCACCAGCCACACTTCGCTCGTCACATGATCGCCCGTCGCGATGACGATCCATAGCCGGTCGCTCGTTTCCGACACGCCGACGCGGAAGCCCTCATCGGCTTCCTTGAACAACTCGATATCGTCGCTGACGGGGGTGCCGAGCCGGTGGAAGCGGGCATTGTCCGTCCGCCACTGATCATTGGCGAGGCCATAAAGGAACCCGCTGTCATCCGCCGCCCAGACGATTTCGGAGAGCATGCCGGGGATCACTTCGGGGAGATGCTCGCCGGTCGCAATCACCTTCACCCGTACTTCGAACCGTTCCGAGCCATTGTCGTCGATCGCATAGGCCATCAGTCGTCCGTCATTGCTGACGGAAAGAGCCCCGAGCCGGAAATATTCCTTGCCCTCGGCCAGCGCCGGTTCGTCGAGCAGCAGCTCATCGGGGCCGCCAGCAACCGGCTTGCGCCACCATTTGCGATACTGCCCGCCGGTTTCGAACGCGGTCCAGTAGAGCCAGTCGCCATCCTTTTGCGGGACGGAGCTATCGTCTTCCTTGATGCGACCCTTCATCTCTTCATAGAGCCGGTCAGTCAGCGGCTTGAGCGGCGCCATTACACCTTCAAAATAGGCGTTTTCCGCTTCGAGATAGGCCAGCACATCCTTATCGGTGACCTCTGGATAACCGGGGTCCTTCAGCCAAGCATAGGGATCGTCGATTATTACCCCGTGCGCGGTGAAGCTGAATTGGCGGCGATCGGCGCGCGGCGGCGTGGTGCTGGTTTTCATCGCATATCCCTAGCCCTGCGTATCGCGCGAAGTCGAGAGGCGGCGGCTCGACTTGAACCCGGTCGAGGGCGTAGGATGGCCACCAGCAACGACATTCAGGATTGCCCATGTCCACTTACGCCGACCGTCTCCGCGCCCTGCGCGATCAATTGAAGCGCGATCGCCTCGACGGGTTCGTCGTGCCGCTTACCGATGAGCATATGAGCGAATATGTCGGCGGCTATGCGCAGCGCCTCGCTTGGCTGACCGGCTTCCAGGGATCGGCGGGCGCGGCGGCGGTGCTGCCCGAAGCGGCGGCGATCTTCACCGATGGGCGCTATACGCTGCAAGTGCGCCAGCAGGTCGATGGCAATCACTGGGCCTATGTCGGCGTGCCGCAGACCAGCATTGCCGCCTGGCTGGCCGAGAACGCGCCGCAGGGCGCGCGGATCGGCTATGATCCCTGGCTGCACACCCGCGCCTGGGTGAACGAAGCGAGCCGCGCGCTGGCCGAGCGCGGCGCGGTGCTGGTGCCCGTCGATACCAACCCGGTCGATGCCGTCTGGCCGGATCGCCCTGCCCCCTCCAACGCGACGCTATCCGTGCATGCCGATGATCAGGCGGGGCAGTCCTCCGCCGAAAAACGCGCCGGAATCGCCGACTGGCTGGCCGCGCGCAAGGCCGATGCGGTGGTGTTGACCGCGCTCGATTCGATCGCCTGGGCCTTCAATATTCGCGGGCAAGATGTCGATCACACCCCCGTCGCGCTCGCCTACACGATCGTGCAGGCAGACGGCACCGCCGACCTGTTCATCGCACCTGAAAAGCTGACCGATGCGGTGCGGCAGCATCTGGGCAATGCGATCCGTGTGCATGATCGCAGCGAATTCGCCGCGGCGCTATCGCACTTCGCTGGCAAGCGTGTCGCCGCCGATCCCGAACGCGCGGTCGCGGCGATTTTCGATGCGCTCGATGCGGGCGGTGCGACGGTATTGGCGCAGCGCGATCCGGTGGTGCTCGCCAAGGCGCTGAAGAACCCGGTCGAGATTGCCGGGCACCGTGCGGCCTCCGCGCGTGATGGCGCGGCGCTGGCGCGGTTCCTGCACTGGGTCGAGGCCGAAGCCCCCAAGGGGGGGCAGACCGAACTCAGCTGCGCGGCCAAGCTCCTCGAGTTTCGTCAGGCATCGGGGGTGTTGCTCGACACCTCGTTCGACACGATTTCCGCCACCGGTGCGCATGGCGCGAGCCCGCATTACAAGGTGGACGAGGCTTCGAACGCGCCGCTTGAGCTCGGCCAGCTCTATCTGGTCGATTCGGGCGGGCAATATGCCGATGGCACGACGGACGTCACCCGCGTGCTGCCAATCGGCGCGCCGACCGTGGAAATGCGCGACCGCTTCACCCGCGTGCTGAAGGGCCATATCGCGCTCGCCACCGCCGTGTTTCCGCATGGCACCAATGGCGGGCAACTCGATGCCTTTGCGCGGCGACCATTATGGGAGGCAGGGCTCGATTATGCCCATGGCACTGGCCACGGCGTCGGTGCCTATCTGTCGGTGCATGAAGGGCCACAGCGGATCGCCCAGCCCAATTATCCCGGCGGTGGCCCATCCGAGCCGCTGCGCGCGGGCATGATCATTTCGAACGAGCCCGGCTACTACAAGGCGGGCGAATATGGCATCCGCATCGAAAACCTGATCCTGGTCGAGGACCGCGCGATCGAGGGGGCGGAAACACCGATGCTCGGCTTTGAAACGCTCACCTTTTGCCCGATCGAACGCAGCTTGATCGTGGCTGAGGTGCTGACTGACGTGGAACGCAATTGGCTTGACGCTTATCACGCGCGTGTACTAAAAATCCTTTCGCCACAATTGGATAGCGAGGATTTGGCATGGCTGGTCAAGAAATGCGCACCGATCGCCGACGCATCATAAAGGCAGTTATAGTTTTCGCCGTTATCGCAGGCTTTGCGATATTAGTGCCGGTTATTGGCAATGCGAGCTATGGCATTGGTTATTGGCTGGGCAGTCATTAATGCTTGTTTGGAGATCGGCTGTAGTCGGCGATCCTGGCTGAAAAGGACAACGGACCATGCCATCGCTGCTTACCACCCCGATCCATCTCGGCCCCGGCGCCAGGGCAATCGTGCAACCTGATTTCACCGGCATGGCGTGGTATCAAGGCTATGGCGAGCGCCACGATGCGGACGGTGTCGAGGGGCGGCTGGTGATGATGTACCGCTTCACCGAAAGCTGGGATTCATGGGAAATGCACCCGCTGGGTGACGAAGTGGTGGTTTGCATCAGCGGCGAAATGACGCTCCACCAGGAAATGGCCGATGGCAGCACCGCGACAGTCACGATCGGTGCAGGCGATTACGCGATCAACCCGCCCGGTTGCTGGCACACCGCCGATGTAACGGAAGAGGCGACCGCGCTGTTCATTACCGCCGGTCTGGGGACGACGCATCGTCCGCGCTGACGGGCGCATCCGCCGCAACACCGCGTGCACGCGCTTTTCGTTTTTTCAGGTTCTCGCGCAATTGTGCGGCGAGCCGTTCGGCGCGATCATCCTTTTCGCTCATGCCGCCCCTATCCCGCGCCAACCCCGCCCGCACAAGCCTTGCCTTGACAAGCACGCGCACGTCGGACCATAGCCGCGCTTCCGCCCGAAAAGCCGGAAAAATGCTGCCGTAGCTCAGTGGTAGAGCGCATCCTTGGTAAGGCTGAGGTCGTGAGTTCAATCCTCACCGGCAGCACCATTTTTATCAAAAACTTACGGTCCCCGCGGGGGCGACCGAGAGCCTTTTCCGTGATCTGGGCCACCACCCAGCAATCACGCGAAAAACACACCCGAAAATTGGCACGGTTCTAAATCACTCGGTGGCTGGCCAGTCAGTCCGACAACGAGATTCGCGCGCGTCGAGTGTCGCAGGTGGGTGGCACAGCCCCGAATGCTACCGGCAATTCGGCATCATTCTGCGGGTGAGATAGCTCATACTGGCATGCCGACCAACTGACCTCGATTTGCCAGCAAGCACGGTGTTCAGAGAAGGCCTGATCGACCATCAGCTTCTCCACCGCAGCGCAGCTTACCGTAAACCGTAGACAGTCTTGACGTGCTCCCCTGAAACTCCGCCAGTCTGAGCTAGAGTCCTTCATGAAGGAGGACGACGATGAAGCGCAGCAGATTTACCGAGGAGCAGATCAT
>NZ_NCGB01000004.1:0-83622 GCF_002278865.1 Sphingomonas sp. 28-62-11
ATGTCCGGCATGGCACGCTTGCGCTCCGACGCTGCACGTTTTGCAGCAGCCTCCCGATCGGCCAGCGCGGCGAGATAGCCGGTGGTTCGGAGCGGATCGGCCGGGCCGTAAGCGACGCGTGACGGCGGCGGATCTAGCAACGAGTCCGAAACACTGGTGAAGGGGGTCTCCACCCCGGCCAGCGCGGATAATCGGGCGAGTGCCGCCGTGCGCGCCGCCCGCGTGCTTTCCAGCACGGCGCGCGCGGCATTGAGTTCGGTTTCCGCTTGCAGCGCGCGGAGGCGGGCTTCCTTGCCTGCCTCGACCAGAGCCCTAGCAAGTTTAAGGTCGGCTTGGCCCTCTTCGACTTCGTCCTCGGCAATCGTGATGCGCCGATCGGCGAGTTCGACGGCGGCATAGGCCCGCGCAAGATCATAGGCAAAAGCGACGCGACCTTGCAGTCCTCGCGCCCGCGCCGCCGTCACCCCGGCTTCGCCAGCGGCAATGCGCGCAGATCGTTTGCCGCCCAGCTCGAACGGCTGGCTATATTGCAGCGTCGTCTCGGTCCGGTCGAACCCTGCATAGGGCGACGACCCCGCAAAGTTCTCAGCATAGACGCTCACCGACGGATTGGGGCGTGCGTGCGCCTGGTCCGACAGGCCCGTCGCACGATCGACGTCGGCGCTCAGTTCTTGGATGCGAGGCGACTGCTCGGCTTGCTTGAGCAACAGAGCGAAAGGTGGCGCGGGGTCTGCCCACGCCGGACCCGCCAGCGTCATGCTCGCGAGTCCGCCGAGCAGCGCCGCAAGGCGCCGTCGGCTGATAAAGCCGGTCATAGAGATGTGATCCTTGCACGAGTTGGACTCGGGCGCGCCTCGCGCGCGGCAGGATCAGACCTTTGGTGGTCTTAGTAACGAGGTCGGGTCGATACCCGCTTTCAGAGATGAGTGCGGCACAGACCAGTTCTTCGCGAATGACGCCTCATAGATCGGCGCGACCGCCGCATTAGGTACTGCCAAGGTCTGCCCGACCATGTGCGCTGCAAGGTGGACGGCACTGTCGGGGTCGCTCGAATCCTGTTCCCCATGATCGTGTGCGATCGAAACGGCGTGGATCGCATCGTCGTCGTGAATGCTGGCATTGTGCCATGTCGATACGGCACTCATCGTCATCAGCGCGATCAAGGCGAGAAGGAACCCCCAAGGGGCGGATCGAGGTCGGACGATTGCCACTCCAAGCATTGTATGCGGAGTGCTGAGCTGCGGCAAGGTAAGCGCGCTCATGCCTTGGGCCAATCCGGGTGCCGCTTGTCGATCACAAAGGCATGATCGCCGCGTTCATGCTCTTTCAGGTGGGGGTCGTCAGCCGACAGGTCACCATGATCGTGCGCGACGACGTCGGGATCGTTCGCAGGCCACAGCCGGACCGCAGCCAGCGTGCCCACAGCAGCGATGGCCGCCATTGCGCCAAACGCTGCCGCCATGCCGACCCGCGCGCCGAGCTGCCCGACCAAGGGGTAAGCGATGAGCCAGCAGACGTGACTGAGCGCGAACTGCGCCGCGAACAGAGCAGGGCGATCGTCGGCATTGGCCGATCGGCGCAATAGCCGCCCCGCGGGCGTAACGCTTGCCGAATAAGCGAGGCCCATAACGATCCACCCGGCGATCAGCATGTACCAATAGCTGTCGGCTCTTCCCATGGTCACAGTGAGCAGCGCCATCGTGGCAAGTGTTAGCGTCAGAAGAGCAGCAGCGATCAGCATCACGGTGCGGTCCGCGACCCGATCTAGGATGCGCGGCAATGTTAGCGCCGCCGTGATCGAGCCCGCGCCGAACGCCGCCATCGTCAGCGCGACGTCGCGTTGGCTTAGGCCGAGCCCGCGCACGATCACCACCGTGTTGACAATCACCATCGCGCTCGCCGCTGCCGCCGCAAGCGTGAGTGCGAGCAGGCCGCGCAGGCGTGGTGTCTTCAGATAGATGCGCGTCCCTCGCGTTGTCTTGTCGTAGATGCCGCCCGCGTCCTCGACCGGTTTGGCGCGCGGCAAGGTGGTCGACACTACCAATAGTGCCGAAGCGACGAAGCCGATCGCGGTCCCGGCGAACAGCCAGTGGAAGCTGATGACCGTGAGCAACGCCGCCGCGAGGATCGGGCTGGTCAGGCTTTCCATGTCATAGGCGAGCCGCGACAGCGACAGCGCCCGCGTATAGTCGCGCTCTTCGGGCAGCACGTCAGGGATGGTCGCCTGAAATGTCGGCGTAAAAGCCGCCGACGCCGACTGCAGCACGAAGATCAGGACATAGACCTCCCAGACCTGCGTAACGAACGGCAGGCAAAGCGCAACGGCGGCACGGATCACGTCCATCGCGACGAGCAGTGCGCGCCGGGGCACCTTGTTGACGAAGGCTCCAGCGATCGGCGCGACACCGACATAGGCGATCATCTTGATCGCGAGCGCGGTGCCCAGCACAGCGCCCGCGTCGCCGCCCGCGATGTCATAGGCCAGCAGGCCAAGCGCGACCGTCGCCAGCCCCGTCCCGATGAGCGCAATGATCTGCGCAAGGAATAGGTGGCGATAAGTGCGATTGGCGAGGACTGCGAGCATGGGCGCCCCTATCCCCTGATTCTGGTCGCCTGTCTATCCCCCATGGGGGATATGATGGACACGCCCGTCATGACGTGTCAGGAACTCAAAATGGCCCATACAGCGCACACCAGCCACCCCGCGATCGTCAAGCGCCTTAACCGGGCGACCGGCCACCTACGAAGCATCGTAACGATGATCGAGGAGCAGCGACCGTGCGTGGACATCGCCCAGCAGCTTCAGGCGGTCGAGAACGCGATCGCCAGCGCGAAGCGCGCGCTGATTAACGATCATATCGACCATTGCCTCGTCCACGCCGAGGATGGCGAAGGCCCGCAGCAGGCGATCGAGCAATTCCGCGCGATCTCGAAATATTGGTAGCGATAAGGGTCCGCATTCAACGCCTTTATGCTCAAAACTGGCTCCGACCGACGGCTGGGCTCGCCCGGCCGACGATGTGATGCGAGAAACTGCCGGACCCCTAGTTTCGGCGCAAACTGTCGTTCAACGATCGCGTACGGAATGGCGATTTTGTCCCAGGTGCGGACCTTGAACGAATTGTGGCCGCGTTCATGAATGAATGGCAAGTTTCAGGATCACCGATCGGCGCGTCGAATGGCGATAAGTGGGTCTTTCTGCGCAGAGAGTAAGGTCAGGGCAGGGGGCGAGGTCAGGCCATGCGTCTGAACAATTCAAAATAGGGTGTAGCTATATCGGACCTGCTGATGCGCGAACCGCCCTCGAGAAGAACAAGCGTGGTACATTCCTGCGCTTACCCGGCTAGCGCGGAAGAGCGAGCGGCGCATACGGGGCGGGGCACTGGCACGCAGGGTGGAAAACGGACCGGCCGCCTTTGGCGGCGCCGGACCGATAGCGAGCAGGCGTCTCGGAAGCGTGCGCGTCGGCTGCGCTCCGCTTGGACGGTTGCGACTGGCGGAAATGAACGTTTCGCAACGTAATGGGTACGTGCCAGGGCGCTGATGAGCTAAGGTAGTATCAAGCTACACTTGATAAGGTCGCGCGTGGACGTCGTCATTTACATCCGCTGGTCGAGCGCCGAGCAGGGCAAGGGCAGCAGCCTAGAGCGCCAGCGGGACGACTGCCGGCGCCACGCCGCGCTGAAGCGCTGGAACGTCGTCGCCGAGGTGGTCGACGATGGCGTCTCCGCCTTCAAGGGGCGGCACTCCGCCGTCGGGCAGCTGGGCCGGTTCGTCGCCGAAGTGGAAGCCGGCGCCTACCCCGACGGCATCGTTCTCCTGACGGAGAAGCTCGACCGCCTGTCGCGCGAGCACGCCAAGAAGGTTTTCCTGTGGATGTGCCACGTCACCGAGCTGGGCGTTGTCGTGGCGACCGTCGACGGGGACCGGCGCTACGAGCGATCCAACTTCGACATGGCGGCGATCATCGAGGTCATCGTCAAGGCGCAGTTGGCCAATGAGGAGTCTGAGAAGAAAGCCTCCCGGCTGTCCGCAGCATGGGCGGCGAAGCGCGGCCGTCTGGCGCGGGGCGAGAGTGTTGTCCTGACGCGCCGGGCACCCGCCTGGCTGGCAGTCGAGGGGACGCCGTCCAGGTTCGTGGTTATCCCTGAGCGGGGCGCCATCGTGCGGCGCATATTCGAGGAGACCGTCGCCGGCCTCGGTAAGCACCACATCGCGAGGAACCTAAACCGCGACGGGATCGCCCCCTTCGGTCGCGCCGATGGCTGGCACTCCTCCTACATCCAGAAGATCCTCACCAGCCCCGCGGTGCTGGGCGAGTTCCAGCCGGGCACGAAGCCGCGCGGCGAGGCCCGGCGCAAGGTCGGCGACGCGATCCCCGACTACTACCCGCGGATCGTCGACGCCGACGTCCACGCGAACGCGATGCGCAGCATGGCGGGACGGCAGCGGCGCGTCGCGGGGCGCGGCAGGCGGCTCGTGAACCTGTTTTCCGGCCTCGCGGTCTGCGGATCCTGCGGCGCCCGCATGACCTTCAGGGGAAAGGGCGCGAAGGTCCGGGCCGACGGCTCCGTCGTCAACGAGGACTACCTGATCTGCGACAGCTACCAGCGCGGGCTCGGCTGCCAGAGCGGCCACCACTACAACTACCCCCTCTGGGAGGGCGGCATCCTCGACGCGATCCTGTTCGACGCGATGGAGGACCGGCACTTCGCCTCGCCCGACGCGCTCCGGCCGCTTGAGATCGAGCTCGCCGACCGGGTCCGGAAGCGCACGGCCGACCGCGAGCGGGCCGAGACGGCGCTCAGACTGTTCGTCGAGACCAGTCGGCCTGAGGTCAAGGAGATGTGGAAGGCGCTAACCGAGGCGGTCGACGAGCACGACGCGGTCGTCGCCGACCTCCGCAAGCGGGTCAGGGAGGCGCGCGGCGCGGTGTCCGTCGAGGAGCACCGCCGCCGCATCTACGCACTGCGCGCCACCCTCGACGACGCAGACGAGGCGGTGAGATTCGAGACCCGGTCGCTGATCATGGAGGCCGCCCACGAGCTCGTCGAGCGCATCGAGTTCAAGGGGCCCCTCGGCGCCGAGCTCACCACGAGGTCCGGCGTCGTCATGGACCTCGCCCACGAGGACTGGGGAGGCACGCAGCGGGGCATCACCTGCGCGAAGTGGCCGGCCGAATACATCGCCGAGCTCACTGCCAGGGAGGAAGCGAGGCGGCCGGCTGACCCCGGCGACGCCGCACGGCTCCCACCCGCGCCGGCCCGCCGACCCAAGCCCCGGTGAGGACGCATCGCGAGAAGCCTGGCAGGAGCGACGACGGCTGGCAAAGCGGCGCGACGGGCGACGCCACCGGGCGGTCCTCGTCCGAGCCGCTAGGGAACGCCGGTGTCGACCCGCCACGCCTTCCCATCGGCGCGGCGCGCCACTACCCTGCGGCGATGTCTAGGACACCGACAGCAGGCGGGGCGCGACACGCGCCGTCCGCACACGCGCACGCGGGCGTCTACCTCGACGGATTCGCTACCACGGCGATCGCGCCGGAGGCGCGCACCGCGATGCTCGACGCGCTCGATCTTCCCGCCAACCCCTCCTCGGCTCATGCCCTCGGCGAGCGCGCCGCGAGGATCGTCGAGGCCGCCAAGGCCAACATCGCCGTGCTCGCAGGGTGCTCGCCGTCCGAACTCGTGATGACGTCGGGCGCGACCGAGGCGAACAACCTCGCTATCACCGGGTTGTCCGTGTACGCGCCCGCCGGTCGCCGGCGCGTCGTTGTGTCGGCGGTCGAGCACCGCGCGGTCCTCGAGCCGGCGGCGGCCCTCGCGGCAGCTGGGTTCGAGGTCGTCCACGCGGCGGTCGACGGGCGCGGGCTCATTGACCTGGACCGGCTGCCGGAGGCGATCGGCGACGACTGCTGGCTAGTGTCCGTCATGGCCGTCAACAACGAGACCGGCGTCGTGCAGCCGGTGGCGGACGTGGCACGGATCGCCCACGCGCGCGGCGCCCTCGTGCACACTGACGCGGCGCAGGCCCTCGGCAAGATGCCCGTCGACCTCGCGGGGTGGGACGTCGACTACGCGAGCCTGACGGGGCACAAGATGCACGGGCCGCCCGGCGTCGGCGCCCTATACGTCGCGGCGGGGGCGCCCCGGCCGCGGCCGCTCCTGCTCGGCGGTGGACAGCAGTCGGGGCTACGCGCCGGGACCGAGCCGACCGCCCTCATCGCCGGGTTCGGCGCCGCGGCCGCCGCCGCGCTGGACCGCGGTCCACGCGACGCCGCCTCGCGCGAGGCTACGCTCGACACGATCCTGGAAATATTGTCGGAACATCAGGTTAGATGGGAGCGCCTAACGGGCGACGCTCCGACAGTCAGCGGTGGCTGCGCGGTAGTCGTCGATGGCATCGACGCGGACGAACTGTGCCAAAGAGTGCAGAACGACGTCTATCTCTCGACTTCGTCCGCCTGCTCGTCCGGGCAGATAACACTGTCGCACGTCCTGCGCGCGATGGGCGTCTCGCCGGATCGGGGGCGTTCCACGATCCGGCTCATGACGGCGTCGTCGACGACGATGGCCGACGCCGAACGCGCAGGCGCGGCCTTGGTGCGGGCGATCCGGTTCGTATGAATTCCGGACTGGACGGATCGTCCAGCGCGCTGCTAGGCTGCCGCGATGAGGCAGGGACTCTTCGAGGATGGCGTCCGGCCGCAGTTCGCTGGGCATGAGACGTTCCCATTGCGCCTGCTGTGGCTGAAGAAGGCCCACGACGCCGTTGCAGCCGGCGCGCCCGCCGGAACATTCGCGGAACAGGAGGCGATAGCGACGTTCGGTGTGGGCCGCAACATGGCCGCCTCGATCCGGCACTGGGCGGTCGCCACGGGCTTTGTCGCGGAGAGCGACCGCGCGCTGCGACCGACACACCTCGGGCGCATGATCCTCGCCGATGGCGGCCTCGACCCCTACCTCGAGGCGCCGGCGACGACCTGGCTCGCGCACTGGAACGTGGCGTCCACGCCTGAGCTCACGACGACCGCCTACTTCGCCTTCAACGGACTGACCGCGATCGAGTTCGATCCCGATGGGCTGGTGACGGAGCTCGAATCGATCGCAGCGACGCGCGGCTGGCGCGCGACGCGGGGGACGCTCAAGCGCGACGTGGAGACCTTCCTGCGCAGCTACGTGCGGCGCCGCGGGCAGCACGGTGAGGACGCGGCGGAGCCGCTGCTCGCCGAACTCGGGCTCGTCCGCGAGGCCCGGCTGGGGGGCTGGTACGAGTTCGTTCGCGGACCCAAGCCGGGCCTGCCTGACGCCGTCTTCGCCTACGCGCTCGACGCGTTCTGGCGGCGCCACGGCGGCGCGTCACTGACGGCGGAGCAGGTGAGCTACGCGCCGGGGTCGCCGGGCCGCGTGTTCAAGCTCGACGAGGACAGCGTCGTGACGAGGCTCATGGCCCTGCCGCGGCTCACCGCCGGCGCCTGGGGCTGGACCGACACGGCCGGGCTCCGGCAGGTGCAGCGGATCTCCGAAATCGACGCTCTCGCGCTGGTACCGAAGGCCTACGGCCACGCCTCCGAGACGGCCGCGGCATGACGACGCTCGCCGACCGCGTCGCGATCGACCGCCGGTTCGCGCGGTCCGCCCGGATCGACACCGACCTGGGGGGCACGCCGCCCCTCGCGGGCTACGTCCTGCAGGCCAGCGTCGCCAAGGCGCTATCGACACTCGCGACCGCGCAGGCCGAAAGCCGGCAAGGCGCTTTTACCTGGACCGGTCCCTACGGCGGCGGCAAGTCCAGCGCCGCGCTTCTCGTCGCGAGCCTCGTCGGCGGCGCCGACGAGCAGCGCGGCGTCGCGCGCGAAATCGTCGGCGAGCCGCTGGACGCACTGTTCGCCGACGCCTTTCCGGCGGAACCCGAAAGATGGGGCATCGTGGCGGTCACCGGACACCGCACGGGGCTGCGCGATGCGATCGCCGAGGCCGCGACCGCCTCCTTCGGCTGGTCCGCGAAGGCCGCCGCCACCGCGGCCGGTAGCGACAAGGCGCTGATCGACGCAATCGCGGCCGAGGGCGCAAGCGACCGTGGCGGCGTCCTTGTGGTCCTCGACGAGCTCGGCAAGCTGCTCGAGCACGAGGCGGCGACCGGCGGGGACGCTCATCTCCTGCAGGACATCGCGGAGCGCGCCTCGCGAAGCGACGGCAGGCTCGTCGTCGTCGGCATCCTGCACCAGTCGTTCGAGCAGTATGCGGAGCGAGCCGACCGCGAGGCCCGCCGCGAGTGGGCCAAGGTGCAAGGCCGGTTCCACGACATCGCGTTCCTCGCGGGCGCCGACGAGACGGTCGCGCTGCTGGGGCGCGCGATCGCGTCCGAACCCCCGGCTTCGGCGGTCGAGCGCGCCGCGACCGCCGCCGAGGCCGTCGCGAAGCGGCGCCCTGCGGACGCGGCGGCGCTGGCGGCACTGCTGGCAGAGACGTGGCCGCTCAACCCCGTCACCGCGCTGCTGCTCGGCCCGGTGTCGCGGCAGCGTTTCGCCCAGAACGAGCGCAGCGTGTTCGGCTTCCTCGCGTCGGCCGAGCCCGCGGGTTTCCAGGAGTTCCTGTCGGGCGCGGCCGACGACGCGACCTACGACCCGGCACTGCTGTGGGACTACCTCGCCGCGAACTTCGGGATGGCGCTGGCGAGCGGGCCAGATGGGGCGCGGTTCAGCCTCGCGTTCGAGGCGGTCGAGCGGGCCGGCGCCCGGGGCGGCGCGATACACGTCGCGCTAACCAAGGCGGCCGCCGTCATCGAGTTCTTCCGGAACGGGTCCGGCGTCGCGCTCGCCGACGACTTCCTGGCGCTCTCGCTCCCTGCCGCCAGCGCGCGCGACCTCGCAGCTGCGGTTGCCGACCTGCTCGACTGGGCGGTGCTCATCCGCCAGCCACGCCTCGGCGGCTACGCGCTGTTCGCCGGCAGCGACTTCGACCTCGACGAGGCGATCGGGCGCGCGACCGCGCCGCTCTCCGCCGAGGAGCTCGCCGCCCTTCCGGATCGCGTCGGGCTGGGCACGGTCTCCGCCAAGAGGCACTACTTCGAGACGGGCACGCTGCGCAGCTTCCACGTCGCCATCGCGGTGGCGGGCGCCGACGCGGCGGACGACGCGATCGTGGAGCGTGTCGCCAGCTGCCCGGCCCGGGGCGGGGGCACGCTGCTGCTGCTGCTCGGCGATGGCGGGCTCAGCGAGTCGCAGCTCGACGGGCGCGCGCGCCGCATCGCCGCCGCGCTCGACGCGCGCGGCGCCATCGCCGCGGTCGGCACCACGCGCCGATCGTTCCACCTCCGGTCCGGCGCCGAGGAAATGCTCGCCATCGAGCGCGTGGTCCGCGACCACCCGCAGCTCGAGGGCGACCGCATCGCGCGGCGCGAGATCTCGGCCCGGATGTCGGCGGCGACCGAGGAGCTCCACCAGCTGCTCGACGAGGCGCTCGGCGACGCGAAGTGGCGGCTGTCGACCAGTCCGGGGACGTCGATGCGTGACCGGACCGCGGTCGTAGCCTCCGCGCTCGCCGCGGCGGGATACCCCGACGCGCCCGTCATCCGCAGCGAGCTGTTGCAGCGCGACCGGCCATCGTCGAGCGCCATGGCCGCGCTGCGCGAACTTTGCCGCGCGATGGTCGCCCACGGCGACTTGCCCGACCTAGGGATCGACGGGTTCCCGGCCGAGCGCGGCCTTTACCTCACGCTCCTCAAGCCCCTCGGCCTCCACACCGGGCTGGCCGACGGTACGTTCGCGTTCCGCGCTCCCCCGTCGGTCGGCGACGGCGCGTCGCTCAGGGCCGCCTGGAATGTGCTCCAGGAGCGCGATGGCACGCTGGCGGACGCTTTCGAGACGTGGCGCAAGCCGCCGTTCGGCATGAAGGCGGGCATCATGCCGGCGATGGCGCTCGCCTACCTGCTCGCGAACCGGTCGGACGTCGCCCTCTACGTCGACGACGTCTTCCAGTCCGAGATCGACGACCTGGTGGTGGACCGCCTGCTGCAGAAACCGGGAGCGCTGAGGATCAGGCGGCTCGACCGCTCGGTGCAGCAGACCGCCTTCCTCGCGGGCCTCGCCGACCAGCTGGGCCTTCCGGGCACCACGCCGGCGCTGCCCGTGGCGCAAGCGCTGTTCCGGCGCGTCGCCAAGCTCCCGCAATACGCCAAACGCACGTCCTCGCTCGAGGCAGGCGCCACGGCCATCCGCGACGCGGTCATGCGCTCGAACGATCCCGAGGCGCTGCTCTTCGACGCGCTGCCGGCGGCGATGGACGGGACCGCCAGCGGCGGCCCGCGAGTGCTGGCAGCCTTGGAGGCCTGCGAGGGCGCATACCCGCGCCTGCTCGATGCCGTACGCACCGCGCTGGCGCGCGCGCTCGGCACCGACTCCGGCGACTTCCACGGCGTCGCCGCCCGCGCGGAGACCATCCGCAACCTGACCAACGACTTCGCGTTCGAGGCCTTCTGCACCCGGGCCGCGGCGTTCGATGGCGGCGGCGGCGACGTCGAGGGGCTCGCGAGCCTACTCGTCCACAAGCCGGCGCACTCCTGGTCGGACCGCGACCGCGAGCAGGCGCTGCTCGAGCTCGCCCGGCTCGGACGCCGGTTCCGCGAGGCCGAGGCGCTGGCGACGGTGCGCGACCGGCGCTCGAGCACGGAGGCGCTGGCGCTCGTCGTAGGGGTCGATCCCCTCATGCCGCCCCTGCTCAGCACGTTCGAGCTCACCGAGAACGAGAAGACCGAGGCGACCGCGCTCGCCGAGGACCTGCTGGCGCGCCTGGCGGTGACCGGCCCGACCGCCCACATGCGGCTCGCGGCGCTCGCGCGGGCGGTCGCCAGCGTGGCCGGCGAGATGGAGGCGGCATGACGCGCGAGCGGCACATCCTGGGGGTGTCCGGCGGCCGCGACAGCGCGGCGCTCGCCGTACATATGCGCAACGCGCGGCCCGACCTTGAGCTCGAATACTTCTTCACCGACACGGGCAAGGAGCTGCCCGAGGTCTACGCCTTCCTCGACCGGCTCGAGGGCTTCCTCGGCCGGCCGATCCAGCGCCTCAACCCCGACCGCGGTTTCGACTTCTGGCTCGAGGAATATGGCAACTTCCTGCCGTCGCCGCGGACGCGCTGGTGCACGCGCCAGCTGAAGCTGAAGCCGCTGGAGCAGTGGCTCCGGGCGGACCTCGACGACGGCGTGACGGTCCACTCCTATGTGGCGATCCGGGCGGACGAGCCGACGCGCGAGGGCTACCAGTCGACGCACCCGAACATGCGGGTGCACCTGCCGCTGAGGGACGCCGGCATCGACAAGCGCGGCGTGGTCGAGCTGCTCGAGCAGGCCGACGTCGGCGAGCCGTCCTACTACGACTGGCGGTCACGGTCGGGCTGCACCTTCTGCTTCTTCCAGCAGAAGATCGAGTGGGTGCGGCTGTCGGAACGGCACCCGGACGCGTTCGCCGAGGCGGTCGGCTACGAGAAGACCGCGCTGCGCGATGGCTCGCCATTCACCTGGAGCCACGGGGAGAGCCTGCTGGAGCTGGTCGAGCCAGAGCGAGTCGAGCAAATCAAGGCCGACTACGAGCGGCGCCGCGAGCGGCTGATCCACAGGCGCCCCGCGAACCCGCTCGCCGACCCGGACGCGCCGGTCGACGTCGACGACGTCTACGGCATCGATGAGGCGAGCGGGAGCTGCGTCACTTGCCACAAATGACCGCAGACGGTGACCCGGTTACCGCAGGCGCGGCGGATCGCGCTCCTGCTCCTGCGCCGGCCGCGCCGCACCGCGCCTTGGTCCGGGTCGCGGCGATGCCCGTCTCACTGACATCGGCCTTCGCAGACTGGCGCAAGTCCGCCATGGACAAGCCCAGCCGCCTCGAGGAACCGGGTCGGCGACGACCGTAGCTTCATCGCATCCACCGGCCCGAACACGGCGCCAGGATCGGAGCTGGCAAGGTGCTGGAGGGCGCCGACGCATTTGCGGAGGCGCGCGCCGACGACCGGGTGCCCTAGACAGGAGTGCGCCTCGTCGAGCGATCCGATGGCGTAGCGCCGCGCCACCCCGCTACCACACAACCGGCGAGTTGCGGGAAGACGAACCACATTCAGTGCGTCCGCTTCGCCCGCGCCTGATCTCGGCCAGCGCCGTCCCGTATGCGCCCGACCGTGCTTCCACGAATCGGTGGAGGTCGAACCGTTCGGACATCCGGACAGGATAGGCTGCCAAAAGCCGCGCGGGCGATGCGTTCACGACTTGCAGCGCGCCCCAGCGGCGTCCACCTCCGATCCCGACCGCCCCGACGACGCTTCTCCTCAGCCCTTGGTACGTCGCGCGACGCGGACCGCGCCGCCTGCAACGCGCCATCGGATCGATCGCCTCCGGCAGCCGCATATGCATTCACAATGGATCAAAGAAGCTGGCGAAGTTGCACTTCCCGCATAGCCGCGGCTATGCTCGGCGGAGAGGCCGGCGGGACCGGCGGGCGGGGGCAAGATGGCGGAACTGGGGGATGGACTGCCCGACGAGCAGAAGCAGAACCGCGTGATCGCGGAGATCGTCGAGCTGCAGCGGGAATACTACTTCGAGAACCGCAGCAAGGAGACCGAGCGGCGGCGCCGGCTGCGCGACATCATCGAGCGGGCCACGCCCCTCTCGGGGCGCTGAGGCCGTGCTTCTCGAGGAGATCACGCTCAAGGACTTCCGCTGCTTCAACGGCGAGCACAACCTGGTGTTCTCGACGGACGAGGAGCGCAACGTCACGCTCATCCACGCGGAGAACGGCGTCGGCAAGACCACGCTGCTGAACGCGATGCTGTGGTGCTTCTACGGCACGACCACCGCGAAGTTCGAGCGCAAGTTCGACCTAGTCAACCATGACGCCGCCGCCGCGGGCCGCGACGTGTGCTTCGTCGAGGTCGTGTTCGAGCACGACGGGAACCGCTACCGCGCGCGACGCTACGGCGGGCGCGGCGTGCACGGCGACCGCATCTTCTCCGTAATGCGCATCGACGAAGGCCACAGCGGCTCGATCGACGCTCCCGACACTTTCATCAACACCGTCATCCCGAAGACGATGGCCGGCCACTTCCTGTTCGACGGCGAGCACGCCGAGGTCTTCCTCGGCGAGGAGAACCGGGCCGGCATCCGCCGCGCCGTCCAAGACATCCTCGGATGCAACCTCATCGACACGGCGATCGAGGACCTCGAGGAGGCGTCCGCGCACTACCGGCGGCAGATGCCGAAGGCGAAGGCGACCGCTACCACCGAGGCGCTGTCGAGGGCGATCGACGACCTGGGAACGCAGATCGTTGCCGCGAAGGCAGCACACGCGCAACTCAAGGACCAGACCGCGACGGTCGAACAGCAGATCGCCGACATCGACGGGAAGCTCCGCGACTCCTCCGCCGCAAAGGCGCTCCAGGAGAGCCGCGAGCGCGTCGAGCGCGAACGCGGCAAGGCGCTGAAGCGGGCGAACGATGCCCAGGACGAGGTCGTGCGGTGGCTCGGCGACAACGGCCGCTTCATCGTCTCGACCAGGATCACCGAGACGGTGATCGACGAGCTCGCGCTGCAAGACACCAAGGGCCGGCTACCGTCGCCGATCAACGAGGAGTTCGTGCAGGACCTCCTCGAGATGAAGATGTGCATCTGCGGAACCGAGCTCTGCGACGGCAGCGCCGAGCGCGAAAAGGTCGCGGGCCTCATGACGAAGGCTGCGAACCACGTGCTCCGGAGCAGGCTCAGCGGCGTGCGGTCGGTCCTCAGCCAGCTCAAGTCGAAGAGGCTCGAGGCGCCCGGCAAGCTGGACGCCGCCAACAAGCGTCTCGCCGAGGCGCGCGCCGAGGTGAGCACCGCCGAGGTCGAGCTGGGCGAGATCTCGGCGCGTCTGACCGGCATCGACTTCGGCGAGATCGCCGAGCGCGAGCGTCGGCGCAACGAGCTCAAGACCCAGCTCACTGGCATGAACCAGAAGATCGGCGCGATGGGGAACGGCATCTCCACGTCCGAGGCCTCGAAGGTTCAGAAGGAGCGCGATCTCCGGAAGCTGGTCGAGACCGACGACGAGGCGCGGATCTTCGTGCTGCGGCACGAGCTGTGCGAGGCGCTCAGAACACGGCTCGAGCAGGAGCTGCGCGAGGAGGAGGACGAGGCCCGCAACATGCTGCGGATGCAGATCGGCAAGGTGCTCGGCTCTACGACGCGCAAGCACTTCCGGCTCAGAATGACGGACGAATACGCCGTCTCGCTGGTGAACGAGGAGGGCACGCAGCTGCCCAAGTCGAGCGGCGAGAACCAGCTCCTCGGCCTCGCGTTCACGGCCGCCCTCGTCGAGTTCGCGCGGCTGCGCGAAAAGGCGGGCGACCACCGCCTGCTTCGCGGCACCGTCGCGCCGCTCGTGCTCGACTCGCCGTTCGGGCAGCTCGACGACAGCTACCGCCGCACCACGGGCGAGCACGTCCCGCGTATGGCGCGCCAGGTGGTGCTAATGGTCTCGGGCTCGCAAGCGACAGGCGGCGCGGTCGACGCGCTGATGGACCGGGTCGAGAAGGAGTACGTCCTAGTGAGGACCAACAAGGGCGCGGGACACACCGGCGCGGGGGAGACGCGGCAGTTCCGGGGCCGCGACTACGAGACCGCACTCTTCGACCAGCCTGCCGACGGCACGTTGATCGTGGAGGTATCCTGACATGGCGACCCGCCTCCCGAGCCTGCCGAACATCTTCCGTAGTCGCGTCTACGAGGACGTCGTGCAGAAACTAGCGTCGCTGCCGCTGCCCGATTCCGAGCGCAGGCTGTTTCCCACGATCCGCGAGGTGCTCTGCTTCGCCGCGCTGCTAGGCTTCTCCGAGGAAAGGCGCGTGCCGCTCGACCGGTCGCAGGGCGTCGAGGACATCTCCTACCAGCAGTTCGAGCGCGAGCCGGACGCCGAGTTCCTGGTCTACCTCATCGCGCTCGCCGCCGGGGACGGGCCGGACATGCTGCGCGAGGGCCGCGAGGCGGAGTGCGCCGCGATCTTCGAGGAGTACGCGAACGGCGGACTCGCGATCATCAAGGACCACCTGCTGCGCGCCGGCGGCGAATACCCCGATCGCGCGCTGATGGGCCTGCTGCGCGAGCGCGGCTACCTCGTCCCCGCCCAGGCCGAGCCCGACCTCGGCGCGATCAGCTTCTGACATGTTGCGGTCGGTGCCCGCCAAGGGCGTATACAAGTCCGACCGGGACAACATCCTCGAGGACTTCTACCTCCCGGCGCTGTCGGTCGCGACCTCATACGACCGCGCCGTGGGGTTCTTCTCGGGATCGACGCTGAGCTACGCCGCGCAGGCGCTCTCGGCCTTCGTCGCCAACGGCGGGACGATGCGCCTGATCGTCGGCGCGTTCGCCGACGCTCGCGACATCGAGGCTGTTCGCCGCGGCGAGGAGAGCCGCGCCCTGTGCGAACGGCTGGGCGAGGAGTTCCTTGCTAGCATCGACGAGGCGGGCGGCGAGCTGTTCGAGGAGCGTTTCCGGACGCTTGCGTGGCTCGTCGCGGAGCGGCGCCTCGACATCCGCGTCGCGCTCCGGCCGCGGGGGATGTACCACGACAAGATCGGCATCATCACCGACGCCACCGGCGACGCGTTCGTGTTCGCGGGCTCCGCCAACGAGAGCGCTCAGGCGCTGCTGCCGACGCACAACTACGAGTCGATCGACGTCTTCCCGACCTGGCGCCCCGAGCTTGAGGAATACTTCGCCGAGCACATCGACAGCTTCGCGCGGCTCTGGGAGAACCGGAGCCGCGGCACCGCGGTGATGGACGTCCCCACCGCGCTGAGCGAGCGGCTGCTCGAGGTGGCGGCGCGCACGGAGGCGCCCCCGGACCCCGCGCGAGAGGCCGCCATCGCCCGCCGGCTGGCCGCGCAGGAGGACGTTGAGGAGGAGCTGCGGCCGTCAGGCCCCCGACTGCCGACATCGATCGGTGGGTCGCCGTTCTCTATCCGACAGCACCAGCGCGACGCGCTCAACGCCTGGCGCGAGAAGGGCGGCTTCAACGGGATCCTCGACCTCGCCACGGGCGCGGGCAAGACCATCACCGCCTGCTACGCCATCGTGCAGATGGCGGGCGGGATCCCCGGCCTGACGGTGGTGATCGCCGTCCCGTACCAGAACCTCGCCGACCAGTGGTGCGACATCCTCGAGCTGTTCGGCATCGACCCCCTACGCTGCTACGTGTCGAAGGCGGACTGGGCCGAACGCCTCGACCGCACCATCCACGAGATCGAAATGGCTGCGCGCCCGTTCGCGGCGATCGTCGTGGTCAACCGGACGCTGAAGTCGCCCGAGTTCCAGGCCGCGATCGCGCGCGTGCCGGGCGACCGCCTGCTGTGGATCGGCGACGAGTGCCATCACCACGCATCCGAGAGCTTCAGAGGCTTCCTGCCCGAGCAGGCCCGCTACCGCATCGGCCTGTCGGCGACGCCCGAGCACTACCTCGACGCCGAGCGCAACGCTCGCCTCGCAGCCTATTACGGCGAGACCGTCTTCACCTACACGCTCGCGCAGGCGATCGATGACGGAGTCCTCACGCCCTACGACTACTTTCCGCACATCGTCGAGCTGACGGCCGACGAAGCCGACGAGTTCGTCGACCTCTCGAACGACATTGCCCGCGCGTTCGCCCGCGAGGCGTCGGCTGGCTCGAAGCCGAGCCTGGGACTGACCGCGCTGCTCATGAAGCGGGCGCGTGTCATCGCGTCGGCCGCCAACAAGATCCCAGCGCTCGCCGGGGCGCTCGATGGCGCGCGGCCACATCCGCACACGCTGTTCTACTGCGGCGACGGTACCGTTGAGGGCGACGCCGACGACGGCGACGGTCAGTTCTCCGGGCGGCAGATCGAGGTGGTCAGCCGACAGCTCGACTGCCTAGGCTGGCGGATATCGAGGTTCACGTCGCGCGAACCCCGGCGCGAGCGGGACGAGATACTCGCGAACTTCCGGATCGGGCTGATCGACGCGATGGTCGCGATCAAGTGCCTGGACGAGGGAATCGACGTGCCGGCGTGCGGCACGGCCTACATCCTCGCCAGCTCGCGCGACCCGCGCCAGTTCATACAGCGCCGCGGACGCATCCTGCGGCGGTCGCCAGGCAAGGACCACGCCACGATACACGACTTCGTGACCGTGCTTCCAGCCGGCCACGATGACGGCGAGGGCCACGCGCGCAAGCTCATCCAGTCGGAACTCCGGCGGGTCGCCGAGTTCAACGCCCTCGCGCGCAACGCCTCGCACGCCTATGATACGCTGCGGCCAGTGCTGACCGCCTACGACCTTGAGCACATCCTCTAGCACACGGCGACCTAAGCCCCGCCCGCGGCGGTGGCTCCGTCCGTATGGCGGATCGACGGGATGGGCGCACCGCGGCGGGCCCGCGCGCCGCGACCATCCCAGTCACTAATGCGCGATCGCGCGGAGACGCCCCAGGAACGGTCCAATCGTCGTGCACGGCAACGGTTTCTAAACTCTCGGCGTGTTCTCTGCTCCGACGGTGGCGTCGCATGATGGGAACGCAAGGGGGTGGATGATGAAGGAAGGGGAAAATTCCTTTTCGACATCCAGAAGCAAGGAGCTTGAGGAAATGGACAAGGCATTCGACACCGTGGCGGCCGGCGACTGGATGATCGCAGCGGTCCGCGCGGCCCTCGACGCATCGGGACGCAGCGACATAAACCTGGAGCGCGGCTGGCTCACGGTCACCGAGGGCGAAGACGACTACGTCGAGGCGGTGGTGCTGGTGCCGATCGGGCGCAACCTGTCGCTCCCGCTGAAGTCCCTGCACCGCAACGAGGCCCCGGCGGTGGTGTTCCAGCGGTTCGCCGAGGACCTGCTCAAGGCGCTGCCGAACGTGGAGAGGGCCCGCTGGAGCCTCCGCCGCTACGCCGCCGACACGCGCCGCGCGGCCGAGGCCGCGATCGCCGACGCGCGAGCCGAGGGTCTCGACGTCTCGCTCGAACGCATCGAGCTCCGGCCCACCTACGCGTGGCACATGACCGACCGCTCCTGGAAGGAGGCGGCGGACCATGTGCTCGCGCGCGTCCTGGTCAACGGCCTGAACCGCGACCTCAACCCGGACGTGATCGGGTTCGACGTCGGGCAACCGGGGGACGTGGCGGACGAGTTGGCCGGCGCGCTGAACCAACAGAAGGAAATTCAGGACAAGCGCGACGCGCTCGGGCGGCAGGGCGCCTCGGTCGCCGTAGACGTCGTCACGCTCAGCATCCTGTTCGAGTACGACCTCGGCTTCGAGACGATTAGCGAGGTCGTCCGCGTCGGGCACAAGACCGTCGAGGTGGCGATGCGCGATGGCTCGACCGGACACCTCCACATCGTGAGCAGCGAAGGCAAGGTCATCTGCAACTTCCACAGCCGTGCAGAGGGGGCATGGCGGTGGTGCATGGACCGTCTCGAGATCGCCGCCGATCCCGCGTGGGGCGTGGATGAGACGCTTGTCGGGCGCGACGTCGCCGAGCTCAGCGGCGACAAGCTGTTCGAGGGGCTGACGGTCGCTTCGACCCGCCGCGGCGTCGGCGGGGTGATCGCGCTAGAGATCGACGCGCCGACGCGGCTCTTCAACGCCGAGACCGGGCAGTTCCTGCGGCGGGCGGCATAGCGAAGCGCCCGGCGGCTAGGCGTGGACCGCGTCCCTGACCTCAGCGGCGCGTCGGACGAAACGCGCGGCGAGACCGTCCTCGGAGGCGTCGGCCGCCCACGCCCACAGGCCCGGCGCGTCGGCGGGCGCACGTCCGGTGGGATGCAGCGCGCCCACCCAGTCCCACCAGGCATACCACTCCACCAGCGGCTCGCCCGCGCCTACGCCGAACACCTCGACCATCCGCGCGACCAGCGCCGCGTGCGTCCGCTCGATCCTCGGCGTCTTGCGGCGCGCGCACAGCGACACCGAGACGTCGCGGAGGTAGGTGCCCTCCGCCTCCAGCACCATGTCGAAGTCCGCAAGGCCGATATCGAGACGGAGCATTCCGTGGCGGCTTCCCGTGAAGAGCGAGGCCTCGTCCTCGAGGGGCCTCAAGCCGCTGAGACCGCTCGCCCCGGCCAGCGACGAGACGCGTGCCCGGAAGTCGCGGCCGACGCGCTCAGCGAACTTATCGCGGGCCTCGATAATGGCAACCGCAGCCGCGACCTCCCCGGGAGTCACGGTCATCGCGTCCACTATATCCATCATCGCCTCCTCCCACATGCCGCCGTGGCGGATGTCCAGATCCTCCCGCATCGCCGCAAGCAACTCGCGGACTCGCCCCGCCGGCAGCGACGCCGCGCAGGCTCCCACCCAGTCCCTTACCTCGACGCCGAGCCGCACCGCGGTCGCGCCGCTCGCGCGCGTCACACCCTTCAGCGCGGCGTCGCTCCAGCCGCGCCCGACTAGGGCGACGACCCGTCCGGCACGACCATCGGCCGGTAGCGAACTCACGTACCGCTCGAGCTGCTCCTCGCCGAAGTCTGCGAACGGCTTGTTCTCGACGAGCAGGACGAACGAGGAATGGGTGACCTCAACGTCGATCCGGCCGATGATGGCGCCACCGACCCGGCGCGTCGCCTCGAGCTCGACGCGCGACCGCTCGAGCCGCACCGCATCCTCCATTCCGGCAAGCTGGAGGAAGGGTCGCAGGAAGCCTGGACCCTGTCCATGGTCCGCGCGCGGGTCGAGCATCCACGCGATCAGGCGGGACAAGTCCATCTCGTTGCGCACGAGCAGGCTCACCGGGTTGAACGGGGGCGCGACGGCTGCCTCGCCGGCGCGCGCCAGGAGCCGACGCACCTCGAAGTCCAGACCGGCGTTCAATCCTTTATGGCGGGCTTAGCCCGGGCGTTCGAGCGAGGCTTCGCCTCGAGCAGCTCCGGCTCCGCGGCGACGCCCTCGAACAGCGCGGACGGCGGGACGCCGAGGGCCAGCGCTAGGCGGCCGATCGTCTGGAGCGAGAGGTTCTGCCTCCCCGCCTCGGTCCTGACGATGTAGAAGGGATTGAGGCTCGCGCGCTCCGCGAGCTCCTCCTGGGACAGCCCCGCCGCCCTGCGCAACGTCCTTATGCGCTCCGCCACGCCGGCATAGAGTGTCAGCTCTCCCACGATTCGTATCGTGGGGGAGGCTGCCTGGCGAGTCCAGCTTCGCCTGTCCCTCCCGCCCGATCAGGCGAGGACGCCGCCGCCCATCAGTGCCGGCCACCGCCGCGGGCGTTCCGCGCGTGCCTGTCACCCCTCGCCAACCGCTGCGCACCGTGCTCGCCGGCCGCCTCGTCGCCCTCCGGAGTCCCGGGTGCTGGCGGCAGCTGGATCCAGTCGACGCCGAGCGCGGCCATCACCTGGAGGAAGAAGACGGCGCTGAACCGTCCGCGGCTGAGCTTCTTCCGGAAATTGGCCAGGGTCTCGATGACGCCGTGGTGGGCAAGCTCGGCGAGAAGGCTCTCCTGGCTCATCCCGCGCCGCATCAGCTCGGCCCGTATCAGGTTCTTTGCCTGCCGCTCCCACGCATCGTCGCCCAACCAAGCACTCCCCGACCGACGCGGCGTCACGCCGCACGGATGACTCGACAAACTTGAAATATACCCTTATATGGGTATTTCAGAGGATCAATATGACCTAGCGAACTATCTATAGCCGATCTTAGGGACAATCGCCAGCATTTCGTCGAACCGGCGGATTGCCATCGGCACGAACGACATCAACGAGCGCCGCGCGCACCATCCCGACCGCCATCGGGGTGAACGACGGCGCGCGCCCAGAGGATGAGCAGCGCATGCCGACGACGACTTCAGAACCGACCACCGGATCCAGCGCTATGAAGGCACCGAGGTCCGTCGGCGTCGACGATCGGATCCAACCGGATCTCTTCCCGAACAGCTCCGAACAGGAACCGCCCGGCATGATCGAAGATGGCTCGGAGGAAGGGATCGCGACCCTGGTCACCGGCGAACAGGGCGCGCTCCCGGACAGCGGAACGACCGGGTGCACGGGCGACCGCACCGGTCAGGTCCGCAAGGGGCAGGCGAAGGCGATGGCGCTTGCGCGGATCGCAACGCTGCGCGGACGGCTCGACGGGGGGGAGCTGAAGCTCCGACGCGGCATCCGTGGCGAGTTCGACCGGCAGCACGCCTGCAGGCTCGCCGGCATCTCGAGGACGACCCTAGCGAAGCACCTCGAGGTCAAGAACGCTCTGGAAGGCGCGGCCGAGGGCCGGACGCTCGACGATCCGCCTCCACGCGCCCCGTGCACCCGCAAGAGCGCCTCGCGGATGATGCAACGGCTCGCCAACCTCGATCGCCGCCTGCGCCTGGACATGCGGGCGCATGCCGGTCCCGATGGCCAGATCGCGCGGAAGACGCTCGCCCGCATGGCCGGGCTTCCCGATGGGTGGCAGGACGTTCGATCCGTGACGGCCGCGCTCGACCGGATGGCGGCGGAGCACGCGCCGCCCCCTGCCGCAGAGGTCGGCGAGGAGGCCGCGCTCGCGGCGCTCGACGCCTACGACATCCGCCTGCTCGTCGACCGCGGACGTGTGCCGTCGCTGTTCGGCCAGCCTTCCGCGGCGCTCGCCGAACCTGGGACCGGCGTGTCCGCGCACGAGATCTCCAGGTCGGACGCGCTCCAGGCGCGGTTCGTCGCCATCGCCCGCCGGCACGGCCTGCGCCAGCCGGCGTCGACGTGGAAGCGGGACACGGTCGTGACCGCCGCGATGCGCGAGCTTAGGGACGCGTTCGACACGCACGCGCTGCGCGGAACGGCCTTCCCGACGCTCCCGTCCGGCATGCTCGACCACCAGGCGCTGCTGGAGCAACTCGGGCTGAGCGGCGAGCTAGTGGTGCAGAACGCCGTCCGGACGCGCGCCTCCAGCCTCCACCGCGAGCTCCACGTCGCCAACGGCGGGACGAAGCTCGACGCGAACGAGTGCCTGCTGAACGACGTGACCGCCGTGGTCGACCGCTACGAGCTGCACGTGCTCGCCGGCGTGCAGGGCGTGCCCCGGGGCGCGTCCGGCGAGGTCGACCTGCCGTGCGTCGAGCACCTCTACCAGCTCACCGCAGGGACCATGAAGCGCTTCCCCGACCTCGCCCGACGGGTCCTGGCGATCGGGCCGCGCGGCGACGCCGTCCGCGTCGCGGACGCGCGCGCGCGCTTGCTCGAGACCATCGTCTCCGCTCTGGCGGGGCACGCTTCAAGCCTGGCGGCCGCCCGCCGGGGCGTCAGGGTCGACCACGGGAACCACGCGAGCCACGCCGCGCTCGAACGCGCGCTGTGCCTGCGCGCGGGCAGCATCGCCGCCTTCGAGGAGGCTCGGCGCGCGGTGGAGGACATGACGGCCGAACTCGGAAAGCAGCCCACGCGGCGCGAGCGGCACAACGACGAGCTCGATCCGCTGGTCGACGCCTACGTCCGGCACATCAACGAGCGCGGGTTCGGCTGGCCACGCCTGAGCGAGACGTCAGGCCACATGAGCGCGGCCGGCGTCGCCGCGGAGATCACGCAGTTGACGGGCAGACACGTCTCACCCGGCCGGATCGACAAGTACTGGATGGACCGGATCAGGGACCGCTGCCGCCCGATACCGCAGCTCGGCCCGGTCCATGTCCCCGCCACCGCCAAGGGCAGCCGAGACGGCAACGAGCGGTCGCTTGCCGTGCTCGGACGCTACCTCGCCTCCTGCAAGGAGGGTCTGCCGGGCGACCCGCTGCAGGAGGGGCACGTCGACCTGTCGGTCGTCGCCGAACGCACGCTCATCGACGTGCTGACCCTGACCAAGACGCCCGCCTACCTGGCCTGCATCGATGAGTGGCGGATCAGGCTCGGCATCAAGCCGTACGCGTCCGGCGCCATTGGCGTGTCGATCGAGGACCTGATCGCCGAGGGCCGGGAGCGACGGGCCAAGGACACCCGGAGCGCCCAACCCGGCCAGGCGGTCGCGAGGAGCGTGAGGGCGCTGCTCGACGCGATGGCGGCGGCCGGCCTGTCGCTCGCTGACGACGCGGGCGCGATCCCCGAACTGGCCGTCGGCGCACCCGTCGCCACGGTCGTCGGCTCCGAGCTCGGTCGCTGGCGCGAATACCTCGGCGAGATGCGGCGCGAACGCATGCTTGCGGATGGCTTGGCGCGGTCGCTCAAGATCATGCTGCGCGCAAGCGGGATGACGTGGAACGAACTCCAACACAGGATCGAGGAGCGCTCAAACCGGAAGCTCGGCACCGAGACCGTGAAGTCGTGGACGCTCGGCCTCCGGGAGCCGACATTCGCCCAGCAATTCGCGATCGACATCGCCGAGGAGGTCTTCGAGCTGACGCCGGGTTCGCTCACCCGCAAGATGTGCGCCGACTCGCGCGTTAGGGGGGTCTACGAGCTGGCGCCGGACGGCATCCCGATCCCGCGGGGCTACGACGCCCACCTGCCGATAGGATACGAGCGGCTGACCCGCGAGCAGCAGCGTTCGCTGCTGAACAACGTCGCCGACCGGGTCATCTCGCAGGACACTGTCTACGCGCGCCGGCAGCGCGTGCTGGTGCTCGACGAATACCGGCTCCGGCGAGAGGACTGGCCGAAGCACCTTAAGGAGGAATGGCGCGCCTACCGGCTCACGCGCCTGCCGAAGGACGTGATGGAGATAGGCGCCGACCTGGGCGACACGGACCAGGACGACAAAACGAAGCCTCTCGGCAGTGGAGGCGAGGACCGGCTGCTGAACGTGCTAGAGAGCTTCTTCGGCTTCCTGACACGGCCGCCGAAGATCAAGACGCCGCCGCCGAGCGTCAGCGAACTGACTCCGGAATGGCGCCGGGAGCATGCCGAGGCCGCAGCGCGCTCGGTCGGCTACACTCCCGAACCGGGCCTAGGAATCCTACCGAAGCATCTCAGCCTCGGATTGATCGCGGTCCGCGACCTGTATCGCGGCTGGGTGAAGTTCCGCGCCAACCGCTCCGGCGACGAGAGTTCCGAGACCCTGTTGGCGGTCAACCTGTTCCACAACTTCGTCAAGGAGGGCGGCTACGTCCGCAACCAAGGCGACATGCCGGCGCGGGTCAGGGCGATGCTGGCCTGGTGGGACAAGGAGCAGGACGGCGACGTCCGACGGACTTACAAATTGCGTGGCGTGGCCAGCGGGGCAAAGGGCTGGACCGCGCTCTGCGACCACGCCGGCGAGCTGTATGCGCTGCACTACGGCAAGCTGCTGGACCGGCGCGCCGCGCGCAACAACCAGCCGCGCCTCACCAAGCGGCGCGACCCGTTCGCGTCGGTTCGCAAGCTCCTCAAGTCCAAGCACCCGCTGCGATACTACCGCAAGGCCATCCAGAGGATGGTCAACGCGAAACCGACGCAGATCAGGCTCCGCCACACGTGGCTTCGCAACTGCGTCCTCGCCCTGATCCTGTTCCAGACGCTCCTGCGCGTGAAGAACCTCGCGAGGCTGACCTACCGGGCCGACGGCACTGGGCAGTTGCGCCGCGAGAACGGCAAGTGGGTCGTCCAGATCCACAAGGACAACTTCAAGAACAAGCACGGGAAGTACTTCATCGGCGGCGACTACTTCAGGATGACGCTACGCAACGAGGACGGGCTGTACGACCTCCTCGACCAGTATCTCGGTACCACGCGGGAGCACTTCCTGGGCGAGGCCGATGGCGCGTCCGGCGAAGACGCGGCGCTCGAGGCCGTGCCGGAGGAGGCGGTCTACTTCGACGACCTCGACGACTTCGACGATGGCGCCGCCGACGAGGACCGCTTCTTCCTTACGGAGGGCGGCACGCCCTTCACCGCGAGCCTCCTCGCGCACTGCTACTACAAAATGACGAAGCGCCACTTCGTCCACAACCGGCACCGCCGTCGCGGCATCCGCGGCTTCATGCCGCACGGACCGCACAGCGTGCGGCACGTCGGCGCCACGGCGGTGCTGAAGAAGGGAGGCAGCTACGCAGACGCCGGCCGCGTTATCCAGGATTCCGAGGAGACCGCACGGCGCGACTACGTCGAGTTCGGTCCCCAGGACAACGGCCAGCGTGCCGGACAGCTCCTGGCCGACTGCAGCTGACGCCGCATCACCGGACAATGGCTTCTGCAAACCGGCACTCCGTGCCGGTGGCCCGCCCCCGGGGCTGGCTCATGCCCTTGAAATCGAACACCGCATCCCGCGCGCTGCACGTTGGCGGACCCGCGTTTTCGCACGGATCTCGCGTCCGCAAAGTCCGAAATCCGGCGTTTTGTGCGTCAGAGACGGTAAGCTACTGTTATTTTGGCATTCGTGGTCAAAATATGCCGGTCTGCGCGCATAGCGGCGACGCGGTGCCTTGATAGAGCGAGACGGCCAGAATAATGCTGATCTGTAAAAAATACAGAAACTTACCAACACTAACCCCGCAAGCGACCTCTCGAAAATCTTGCGGAGGGCTTGCGGACGGCGTCACGCCTGGGCGCCGGCGCTGGGCCGCACCTAGGCGCCCGCCAATCGGATCGCACAGAGACCATCTGCATTGATGCAACGGGCGCCGTCGCCGGGCCACGGCTCATGGTCGTCTACGACCGTCGGTCAGTCCGGAAACGACGTTGGGCAGATCGCGCAAGCATCGGCTAGAGCGGTCTTGCGCTCACACGCGGCGGTCGCGTGCGCGCCCCATCGCCGCCAGCGCGGCGTCCGAACCCAGCGTCTGCGCAATGGAGAGGAGCGGCGTCCAGATCTCGCCATCGCGATCGACCGTGGCGGCCATCATCGTCGCATAGACGCCCTCGATGTCGGCGGCGCGCGACATCGCCAGCGCGTGAAGTTCATCACGAACGGCGAGCGCATCGACGTCGGCGTCCTCGGCCGCTGGGACGCCGATCGCGGACGTGATGCGCACGCATCTTGAGCCCAGGACGGGATCGACCCCGCGCGTGCAGGTGATCATGCGGGGACCGAAGAAATCGAACGTCTCGACCCTTCCTCCGGGAAGCGTGATCGGCTTGCGGGCGGTGGACGCGCGGTAGCCCACCTTGAGGCATTGGGCGAGCTCGCCGAACCCCGTGCCGCCCGCGCTAAGCCCCTCCGCGTCGTCGAGCACGACCAGGCCGCCGCACTCACGCGTCAGGCGGACCAGCGCCGCCGCCGAACCTTGGCCCATCGTGACAGCGTTGAAGGCGAGCGACGCGATAGCCGCCGCCAGCTCCGACTTGCCCGTGCCCCGCTCGCCCTCGATCAGCAGGATCGGCAGCGCTCCGAAGATGCGGAACATGTGGCTCATGACGACGAACGTTGCCGAGACCCAGACGTCGTCGGGGTCTGGCAGGGACACCCGCGACGCGATCAGGCGATGTACGTCCTCCATCACATCGCATGCCGGTCGCGCGCACGGGTCGCGGCCCTCTGTCCGCGCGGCGACGAACGACTGGATGCCCTCGAGGGACCAGGTCGGGTTCCGGCTCGGCTCCGGCAGCGAAGCGATGCGCGTGCCGTCGCTCAACGCATGGACGCGATAGGCGCTGGGTGTCCCTGCCGGCGCGGGGAGCGTCCTGGCATCCAGAACCGCCCCGTCGCTCCGGACGACCAGCGTCTGGTATGAATGCAGCAGGCGGGCGGCGCGATCACCCGCCACGCCAGCCTGACGACGCTCGACCCGGAAGGGGTAGAAGAGATGGCCTGCGGCGAAGCCCCCGTGAAGGGCCAGTGGATCGGCCGCGAAGTCGCCGGGTCGGTCCGACGTCGGGTACCGCGACGCGGCCAAGGCCGCACCGACCGGCCGCGACGTGTCGAGCATGGCGTCCACCCACCGGTCCAGCCGCGTCTCAGCATCGTCGTCCTGAGATTCCGCGATGGGCCGATCTACCGACTGCAGGACGGGGCGCCGGGCAATCGCGGCGATGCGGGTGCGCACCGCGGCCGCCACGTCCTCGGCGATGACGACCCGCGTCCACCGCCCCCAAAAGGCCGGGTCGTCCCAGTCCGCCGGCGTCACGTCGGGCTGGGACGAGGCCACCGCCGCAAGACCCAGTCCGCGCCGCTCGGCCGATGAGCGCACGCGAAAGACGTCGAGCGGCGACGCGAGCACTAGCAGGTCGCCCCGCTCGCCGTGGAGCACGGTGCGTGCGTGCCCAGGGCCCCAGGCCACCGGATGGTCAGGCGATGCCGTCAGACCGGGCAGGTTGAGGTACCCGTAGCGCCGGCGGCCGTCCGCCGCTCCTAAGGGATACGCGAGAACACCGTCCGACACGGTGCCGTCCGCGCGCATGTAGGGCTCCTTGATCCCCAGCTCGAGCGCCGCAACGAGCGAGGGGCTGATGCCGAGGTCGCCAAGCATCTCCAGCGCGGCGGCGTTGCGCGACAGGTTCGACATGAGGCGCCGTAAATTGGACCCGGCGTTCGACCTGGCCGCTTTCATGGCCCCACCTTCACAGCGAGGTCATTCGCGCATCGGTTTTCGCAATCAGACGCGGAGAGTAAAGATCCTGTAAAGTCATTGATATACAGCAAATATTCCCAGTCCACGGTCCGGTTTTGCGAAAACACACGTCTGAGCGCGCTCCGGGAGGGCACGCGACCGGACGCGAAGCAGCGGCGCGGCGCCGCGATGGCGGAGGAGGCGCTCATGCGTGGAACCTGCCGCCATCGTAGATCAGGTGCTGCCGCGCGCCATCGTGGTGCACGGCGACGTGCCCGATGGCCCAGGCCGTCACCGGTCCGCGCGCGTAGGCGAGATCCGGCTGGCACACGCCTGCGCTGCAGATGCCGCCGCGCGTGGTGGGGCGGTGGCTGTGGCCCAGCACCGCCCTAATCCCCAGGCCCTCGAAGAACTGCATGCTGCCCCGCTTGCCGTCCGCGGCCGCGTGGCCGTGGATGCCGCACTCGACGCCGGCGACCTCGAGTCCCTCGCCGGTGGCGAGGAAGCGCACGTCTGCGAGGCCGTCCGGCGACAGGGCGCGGAGCGTCCGCTCGAACACGCCATCGGTGCCGTGCCCCAGCGCCATGTGGCGATAGAGCGCGAGCGAGCACTCGAGGAAGAACTCGGCGTTGGCCGGATCAAGGCGGAAGTCGGCCTCGCGCAGCCAACGGGCCAGCGCCGCGTCGTGGTTGGACGGCACGACGACGCTTGCGCAACCATCGCGGCGCGTGAGGGCCAGGAAATCCGCCGTGGCGCGCAGTTCGTCCCTCACGTCGTCACGACCCTGAGTCATGAGCGCGAATCTCCGGTGCGGGTCGCGGGCGTCGTGATGGCTCCGGGCCGAGAAGTCGCAGACGTCGTGGAAGATCATGGTGGCTGGCCTGAGGCGGTCGACAAGCGATCGCCCGACGACCCGACCATCGGACCGGATCCCCCACGTCGCCATCGCCACGCCGGGGTCGAGATGGGCGTGGTGGACGTCGCCGAACACTATCGCGGCCACGCGATGGTCGGCCGCCACCACGCCCGCCGCCACATACACGTCGAGATCGTGGAAGGCGCCATCGCCCTCGGCGGTGGCGAGTACGTGCCTGCAGTGGGCGACGCCATCGCGCACCTCGACGACGACGGCTCCGAGACCATCGGCCTGATCGGCGCGCGACCGCGTCGCGGGGATGGTCGCCGCGCCCGTCGTCATCCGGATGCGGAGACCCTCCGACCGGAGCCGCGGCAGCGTCTCGAGCTGGATCGCGGCGTGCGGAACGATCGTCCACGCGGCGGAACGCGGCAGGGCCAGCGAGTCGAGCGGCCTCATGGATCGCGACGGAACCCTCACGTCCGCGGCGACGTCGACCAGGCCGCCGATGTCCACCCGTTCCGTCTCCGCCAGGGCGCGCAGCCGCGCATCGGCACCGCCGACGAGCCCGACGGCGCCCCTGCGGATGACGAGCAGCTCAGCGCCGCGCCAGTCGGCGAAGGCCTTGAGGTTGCCCCAGAACCCATTGTGGACCTCGGCGCCGGCGACGACCGTCGTCACGACGAAGCGGCGGCAGCTCGCCGTCGCTGGCAGCACGCGCCCGCGCGGAGCGGCGGACGGACCGCGTGGCGCGCCCCCGGCTGCGGCGCGCGCGTGTTTGGCCGGCCTCCCGCCGATCCCGGTCCTGAGGGTGCCGAACCTGGTCGCGACATCGCCCAGCATCATCTCGCGCAACGTCGGCGGGACGACGCCCTGGTCGCGCAGCCGGTTGCGCTCGTACTGCACCAGCGCCTCGCGGACGCGGATGGCCGAAACGCCGACCTCGCGCGCCACCACCGACATCGAGCCATGCCGCACGAACAGCTCATGGATCCGCGCCTGCTGCGCGGTGACGCAGCTCCCCCGCCTCAAGTCCGGGTCCACGCCACATCCGCGCCGGCCTGCGCGACCTCCTCACGCAGGGCGTCGCGCAGCTGCCGCAGGCCCGTGTCGACGCCGAGGATCACGGCGAGCGGGGCCCGGCGTCCAATCAGGCCGGGGTTCGGTCGGCGGAGCCACAGCGCGCATTCTGCGATTTCGCCGAGGAGCGCACGGAGGAGCCCGGCGACCTCGACGACGCGCCGCATGCGCGTCTCGACGTCGATCGAGGCGCCGCCGGTCCGCCGAAGGCGTGCGAAGGAATGGATTGGCAGCGCCAGCAGCGCCGCCGTCTCACAGGGCTTGAGTTCCCAGTCCAGGACGACCGCCTCGAAGCGTTCGAGCATTCCACGAAACTCGACGAGGTCGGCCGGCGCCGGGGCGATCCCGCGCGCGCTCACCGCGCCACCCCCCGAGCGAAGACCCGGCAAGGGATGGCGACGTCGATCGCGCGGACGCCGTCCACCATGGTCTCGCGAAACCGGCCGCCCATCGCCAAGACGAGGCGACGCGCCCCGTCGAGATGCAGCGACGGGCCGTCCCCCGACGCTCCGGCTGCGGCGATGACCACGACGTCCTCCTCGATGGACAGGCCGAGCGCGACCCCCGTGCAGCCGACGGGACCGGGGTCCACCGCGAAGCTGCCGATGATCTCGCTGGCGACGACCACCAGCCATCTCGCCGAGCGGCCCGAGACGGCGATGCGCTGGACGTGGGTGGTGACCTCCTCGAGATGCGGATGGACGTCGACGAGACCCCGAGCCAGCGACTCCAGCCTGTGGTCGATCTTGACCACACCCGGACCGCATCCCGCCAGCAGGTCCTGGACTGCGGCGTGCTGCATGAGGATCTCGGAAAGTCGTCCCAGCTCCGCCCCGGGCCGGGGCGCACGCGACGCGGCGAGCACGAGGTCCGCCGCGTCGGCCATTACCCTGGTCGAGCGCTCACCGAGGATCTCCGCCGCAACGGAGTCGATCCGCCACCCCCGACCGCGCGACCATCCGGTCTCGCCTCTTCCCTGCCTTGCCGTCATCGTTCCTTCCCTTCGGCGACACACATAAGGCAATAGAAACTTACTTACAAGTAAGTTTTTGTCACAGTTGATGACGATGAGTCGCCTCTGGCCAATGCGTGGTGCCGCCGCGCCCGCGGGGCGACCCGCAAAGGTATGACCGAAACGGGGAAATTCGGGCCCGAGGGGTGACTCCCGGCCGCGTATCGGCCAGACAGGGAGGTGCCGCGAAAGGCGGGGTGGCAGGCCGATCCGCCCGCCGGGTGGCCTGGAGGGGCGTCAGCGACGGATGAAGATCGAACAACGCAAGTGGCCCGTCAGCAGGCTGATCCAGCAAAAGGACGCCATCAACCTCAATCCGCGGTTCCAGCGCGGGGCGGCCTGGCAGCCGCCCAGGCAGGTGCTCCTGATAGATTCGGTCCTGCGCGGCATGGACATCCCGAAGATCTACCTCCGTCGGAACGCGGCCGGCTCCCCATATGACCATGACGCCGTTGACGGGCAGCAGCGGCTGCGCGCGATGTTCGAATTCAGGGCGGGCGACCTCGCGCTCGCCTTTACGGACCCGCTGCCGCCGATCGACGGGCACAACGTGCACGGCCTGACCTATGGTCAGCTCCACAAGGACCTCAGGGAACGCTTCGACGCCTTCGAAGTGGTCGTGTCGGAGATCATAGCCTCCACGCAGGACGAGATATCGAGCCTCTTCTCGCGGCTTCAAATGGGCGTCTCGCTAAATCCCGCGGAGCTCCGCAACGCGATGGGCGGCCCTCTCCAGCACACCATAAACGTGATCTCCGAGACGCACGAGTTCTTCGTCGATTCACGCATCTCCGGGTCGCGATACAAGAAGGCGGACTACGCGACGCTGCTGTTCGGGCTCGCAGCTAACGGCGACCGCGGCGACCTCAAGGCGCCGAACCTCAAGGCGCTGATCGCGTCCTATGGCCCTGACCGGGCACACGACATCCTCGAGATGGCGGCGGAGGTCGGCGACGCCCTCAACGTCCTCGCCGAGGTCAACGCCGCGATCGGCCGCAAGCTCACGCAGAAGTGGATCGTTGTCGACCTCGGCTGGCTCCTCATGGAGAGGCAGCGAGCCGGGCAGTCGACCGACGCGACCAAGCTCGCGGCAGCGTTTAATGCCTTCAGCGCGCGCCGGCTGGAATTCACCAGCAAGCCCGAGGTCCTCATCCGCGGCAGCCGGCGCGACGCGGCCCTCGACCGCCACCTCTACAACTACATCAACGCCTTCAGGCTGCAGCCCGCGCTCGCGCAGAACATCCGGGTGCGCGCCACGGCGCTGCGGGCGTTCCTCGTAGACATCTCCGGGAGGGCCTGATGGCATTCGACAGATCAGACATCCCCGAGCCGCTCGTCTCGGCCTACCGCGAAGGGCGCTGCGCGATGCTCGTCGGCGCGGGAGCCTCGGTCGGGGCCGGCCTGCCGACCTGGAAGGGCCTGCTCAAGCTGATGATCGCCGAAGGCGAGCGACTGCGGCTGGTGAAGGGCGAGCGGCTCGCCGAATACCAAGCGCTCATCGACGACAGCGGCAAGTTCCTGATGGTGGCGGGCGGCCTGAAGGAGGACTTGGGAAGCAACTTCGACGCGTTCATCGAGAAGACGTTCGTGAATCCCGCGATCGAGCCGACCGGCCTGCACGAGGCGATCGTTCGCGCCGGCCTGCTCAAGTTCGTCATCACGACGAACTACGACATCCTGCTCGAGCTCGCCTACCGGAAGGCAGGGACCTACTGGGTCAACGCCTGCACCTTCAATGACGCCGGCGAGATCCAGCGAAGGCTCTACAAGCGCGAGTTCTTCATCCTGAAGGCGCACGGCGACGCGTCGAAGGCGGGCAACGGCATCATCCTGACGGAGATCGACTACCGCGAGCTGCTCTACCGGCAGCGTGCATACCAGAGCCTGCTCGCGGCGATGTTCTCGATGTTCACAATCGTGTTTGTCGGCGCGTCGCTCGTCGACCCGGAGATCAAGCTGCTGCTCGGCTACCTCGCCGACGAGTTCGCGCCGACCACGGGGCCCAACCACTTTGCGCTCATGGCGCAGGAGGACATGACGAGCATCGAGGAAACCCGGTGGTTCAAGGACAGCAAGGTGCAGATCATCCCCATCAGCAAGGGCGACGACTATGCCGAGCTGACCGAATTCGTGACGGCGCTGCACGACCTCGGCACCGCCTAACGGCGGGGCGCGTCAGCCGATGCGTCGTACCCTGACCGCCTTCGACATGCCCTCGACGTGCATGTAGTGTCCATCGATTATCACGCGCGGCCGGTACTTGTACCGGTAGCGGTAATAATACTGCTGCTGACGCCAGACGGTGCCGTTCGCTAGCTTGACCACGGTGTCGCCTGTCCAACCGGTCCAGGCACCGTCCACTCGGGACTGCATGGCGCCCCTCCTAGTCCAGGCGCCGCACGCGGACCGCGCGGCTCATCCCGTCGATGTGCATCAGGTTGCCGGAGATCGTGACCTGCGGCCGGTATGAGTAGCGGTATTCATACACATACTCTTCCTGCCGCCACACCGAGCCATCGGTCAGCTTCACGATCGTGTCGCCGTCCCAGCCAGTCCATTCGTCCTCGACCTGCTTGCGCATTCATCCCTCCGGGCTCAGTTTCGGATCACGCGGACGCCGGAGCGGACGGTGCCGCTCAGCCCGTCCATGTCGATGGTCACGTGCCAGGGGCCCGACCGCGGCACCTCAAGCCGCACGGGCGACCGCTTCGCGAGGCCGCCGACGTAGCGGTGCCCGCGTCCCGCGCTGAAACCGTCGAGATTGGAACGGTCCATCAGGCGGACGTTGGCCGCGCTGCCGCTCAGCGTCACCTCCACGACGCTGCCGCCGGCGACGGTCCCGAGGTCGTAGTGCTTGAAATCCATCGCCCGCCTCCTCAGGCCGCGAGGCGCAGCGCCGGCGCGGACGCGGACGACGTCTCGAAGAACAGCACCTCGTCCTGCGTCAGGCGGAGCGGCTGGTCCGGCCGGACCGCCAGGCGCTCGCCCGCTCGCACCAGCCAGAGTTGCCGGTCGGCGGGCCGTTTCGCCCGGGAAAGCAGGGCCGCGGGGTCGACGATGTCGGCGTCGAACGCGAGCAGTTGCCCGTCGACGTCGACGATGTTGCGGATTCCGATATCCCAGCAGGCCATTTGCGAATCTCCGTCAGTTGCGATGACGGTACATTCGCACGCGTGCGTGTCAGAAGCTGTCACCCCCGTACTCCCGCAGCGTGCAAAGCGTATTGACCAGCGCCATCTCCTCCACGGTGCGGCACGGGGTCTCGAGCAGCAGGGGGCTGGCGAACACCATCGCCGCCGCCTGCGCGCGCGACACCGCCACGTTGATGCGGTTGAGCGAGAACAGAAACGCGATGTCGCGCGGCAGCTCCTCGCCGCTCGACGTCGTCATCGACACGAGGCAGATTGGCGCCTCCTGCCCCTGGAAGCGGTCGACCGTGCCGACGCGCACCGCCGGGGGCAGCGCGTCCCGCAGCGCGTTCACCTGCGCGTTGTAGGGCGCGACGACCAGCACGTCGGCGAGGCCGATCCGACGTTCGCGCCCATCGCGGTCGCGGTAGCTGGCGCCGACCAGCTCCGCCACACGCGCTGCCACCGCCGCGATCTCCTCGGGGCAGACCTGCGACCGGCCGACGTGCGCGACGGAACGCATACCGACGCCTATCAGGTCGACGCCGGCGGGCGACACCAGGGTCTGGCCGCCCGCCGCGTCGTCACTGCTTAGCCGGTCCTCGTAGACCGCTGTCGAGATGAAGCCGCAGACACGCGGGTGCATGCGGCGGCTGACCGGCATGAAGATCCCTCGGTCGGCCGGCACGACGCGGTGGCCATCGATGAGGTATTCGAGGCATGACCGGCCGCTGTCGCCCGGATGGCTGCCCTGGAGGGGCTGCGGCAGTTGCATCGGATCGCCGACGAGCACGATGTTGCGGGCGGATCGCGCTATGGCGAGGATGTTGGCGATAGACACCTGCCCGGCCTCATCGACGACGAGATAGTCGTAGGCCGCGTCGGCGTAGCGTGCGAAGTGCCACGCGGTCGCCCCGACGACGTCCGCCGACGCGATCTCGGGCGCGTCGTTGTCGGCCACGAAGACAATGCCGGGATGCGGCTCGTCGTCGCCATCGTCGGACGCCTTCTGCACCACGCGGCACCGGACACCCTCGGCACGCGCCCGGTCTGCCACCGCCCCGAGCAGGTTCCCGATCGCCTTGTGGCTGTTCGACGAGACCGCGACGCGCTTGCCGGCGCGGACGAGGTCCACGATCGACAGCGCGCTGACGTAGGTCTTGCCGGTGCCGGGCGGACCCTGGATTGCGAGCGTCGTGCCCGCCATCGCCGCGACCGCGAGGCTGGTCTCGGCCGGCAGGTCGCCCTCGCCCGGAACGACGCCGGCGGGGCGCGGACCGTCGACGAACACCGGCGGCGACCGCGTCAGCAGGTGCTCGACGGCGGGCAGGCGGCCCGAGCCTGCGATGATCTCGTTGGTCACGGCCGTAACCGCGTCCTTGAGCACGCTGTTGCGCAATGGCTGCGGCGGGAGGAGGTCGAGCCGGTCGGGCAGTTCGCCCTTCGCAGCCGACCGCCTCAACACCAGGGTGCCGGCGTCATGGTCGACCGACCGCAGGTTCACGTCCTCCGGCATCGCGGCTGGCTTGACGCACGGCGCCTTGCCGGCGCGCAGCTTGGTCTCCTGCGGTGGGAAGCGGTAGGTCCGCTCGAACGACTTCGCGGTCACCTTCACCGGCGCGCCCAACGCCTCCAGGCCCTGGATGCACTCGAGGTCGTCGAGCAGCTCCTCGCTCTCCTGCGCCAGGCGGTCGAAGATCGCCCACCACGCCGGCTTGTCCTCGCGCTTGTGGAACTGGCTGAGATCGAGAAGCAGGTCGGCGACCCGCCCGCCCAGACGATCGCCGACCGGCTGCAGGCGAGCGCGGAGCGCCGCCACCTCGCCGTCCTCGGCGTCGATGTTGGACATCGTACCGCTCTCCGGCACCGTGCCGAGCACGGGCCACGGCATCGCCGAGGGGCGGACGTCGCGCACGAGCCAGTCGCGCAGCAGCTGGGTCGAGACGCAGTCGGTGCGGTTGTAGGCATGGATCTCGTCTAGCAGGCGCTGCTCGCCGGTCGCACGCCACTCCTCGTAGAACACGACGCTGGTGGCGGCGGTCGCCACGTCCGCCGCGCGCTTTTCCATGTAGAAGGCTTCAAGGTCCTTGATCGAGTAGCCGCGCTCGGACGCGACCAGCCCGCCCGACACGACCTTGAACAGGTCGACAAACCGGCGCTCGCGCTGAAGCTGGTCCATCGCCGCCTCGCCGGTCCGATGCTGCGCCGTCAGGCGCCGTAGCGCCGCGATCTCGTAATTGGAGTAGTGGTAGACGTGGGCGCTGGGATAGCGGCGCATGCGGTCGACGAGGAACGCCAGCAGATCGGCGGCGGCGCGGCCCTCGCCGTCGCGCGTGTGCGCCCAGAAGGCACGGAACTCCCATACGCCGTTCTCGCGGAACCAGACGCCGTGCAGGTATTCGAGGCCGCCCGGGAAGTAGGGGTCGCCCTCGATGTCGTAGAAGACGTCACCATCGTCGGGCGCCGGCAGCAGCCCGAAGCCCTTGCCGGCCTCGGGATCGCGAAGCTCGAACGATGGCGCGCCGCCGGCCCGGCGCGCCGACTGCAGCCGCGCCTGAGCGACCAGCCTGCGCTGGGTCTCGGCCGCCATATTCGGCACGCGGTCGGCCCGCGCCGCGAGGCCTGCCACCGTGTCGACGCCAGCCGCCTCCAGCTTATGGCGCTGCGACCGGCTGATGCCGGCGACGAGCGCGAGGCTGTCCTCGGCCTCCCATCGCTCCCCGCACCGGTCGCCCCAGCGGCAGAGCGCGCACGCCGACACCGGTTCGGGACGCGTCCGGGGCCGCTCGACCAGGAAGGCCTCAAGTGTGCGGCGCGCGTGGCGCGCGTAGGACGACACGTCCGACAGGCGCACGGTGAAGCGGCTGCCGTCGCCGAGCTCCAGGTGCGCCGCCTCGGGCGCCGCGCCCTGAACCTTAGCGAGCAGGTCGCTGTAGAGGCAGAGCTGGAGGACGTGCTTCGGGTCGGGCTTGCGCTTCAGCTTGGTGTCGACGACCTCGTACGACCAGGCGCCGAGGCCGGAGGGCCGCTCGACCCGCTCGAGGAAGTCGCTGTATCCGCCCCACGCGCCATCGAGCAGCGCGCCCTGGAAGATGACGTTGGGGCCGTCCCGCATCGCCTCCAACGTGAGACGCACGGACTCTTCGAGTGGCAGACCGTCCTTCGGGATCTCGATGACGCGCCTGCCATCGGCCTTCAGCCTGCCGAGGAAGGCCAGCTCGTGCTCGTCGCCCTGACGCTGCAGCAGCTCGGCCTCGGCGCCGTCCTCACCCGGCTTCAGGTCGCCGACCTCGATCAGTCGCAGGTCGAGCGCGGTCGCGTGGCGGCACCCCTTGAACCGCATGAGGTCGCTGGCGGACAGCCTCAGGACATCGTCAATCTTGCGCAAACGCATTCCCCTTTCGTCCGACATAACACATAAGGGTGACAAAAGCTGTCGGGGTGATGCCATGTCGTTCGCCAAAGGTCAGGAACTGCTCAAGCTCGCGATGATGGCGACGGGCCGGACCGGAGTGTCGCTCGAAGACATTGTCGAGGAGTGGGGCTGCTCGCACCGCACCGCGCAGCGGATGACGGACGCGCTGCAGGCGGCGTTCCCGCAGACGGAGGCCGATGACGGCGAGGACCGCAAGCGCCGCTGGCGAATCCACGCGAAGGCGATCGCGCCGCTGCTGACGCCATCGGCGGAGGAACTCGCCGCGCTGGCGACGGCGATCGCCGAGCTCGAGGCTCAGCAGATGACCGCCGAGGCCGCGACGCTGCGCCAACTCCAGTCGAAGGTACGCGCGCTGCTGCCGCCGGGCGTCGGCACGCGGCTCGCGGTCGACGAGGAGGCGCTGCTCGAGGCGCTCGGGCACGCGGCCCGGCCCGGGCCCAAGCCCGCGATCGACAAGGGGGTCAACGCCGCCATCTCGGAGGCGCTCAAGGGGCCGTTCCTGCTCCGGATCACCTACCGCCGCAGGACACAGGACAAGCCCACGGAACGGGTGGTCGCGCCGTATGGCCTCCTGCTGGGTGTGCGCCGCTACCTCGTCGCGCGCGACACGTCCAAGAAGGCTGCCCGGCTCCAGCACTACCGCGTCGAGGAGATCCACTCGGCCGAGGTGTTGGAGGAGAGCTTCGAGATCGAGCCCGGCTTCAGCATCGTCGCGCACGCGGAGAAGGGCTTCGGCTCGTTCGAGAGCGCGGCCGAGCACGGCGACGTGGTCTGGCGGTTCACGCCCGACGCAGCGCCGCACGCGCGCCGGTTCGTATTCCACCCGACCCAGATCGTCGAGGACGAGCCGGACGGCTCGCTGCTCGTACGCTTCCGAGCGTCTGGCCACCTCGAGATGTGCTGGCACCTCTACTCTTGGGGTAGGGCGGTCGAGGTGCTCCAGCCCGCCGCGCTTCGGGAGATGGTGCACGGCCACCGGCGGCCCTTTGGCGTGCTGCCATGACGCCGGTCCCGAACGGCGGCCGAAGACCTTACCGACGCATCCCGGCGACGTTCAAGTCCGATCACCGCGTCGCGGTGCAGGTCTACTGACTGCCGGTCGTCGCCCGAGGACACGCGCATGTAGCCGACGAGCATACGGGAAACCTCTTATGAGTGGTTGTCGTGCGGTCCGCCGATCCGACAGGGTTCGCAGCACAGAATTGGGTTTAGCCGGACGGACCGGTCGAGCGGCGAGAGTGGGTCGGCGGAAAACAGGTGTTACCCGTCATGACCACCGTCACGCCGGTTGCGGTCGGACGGTGGCCGACAACGCTATTCGCGCCATATCTCGCCGCCATCGCTATAGCCCCAATGCTCCTCCGCCCAGGTCGGCAGGAGCGTGAGGATGAGCGCCGTACGGCCGTGGCGCTCGGCATTGCGCATGCGCCGGACGAGGGGATCCGACTTCAGGTAGAACGGGTCGTATTCATGCTCCACGAGGTGGGTGAGGCGGTAACGGTCGCGATCGAGCCCCAGGCAGACAACCTCGGGCAGCTGCCGGCCGAAAACGATCAGATCCGCCAAACCGTTGCCGTGCTCGCGATACCAGTAGCGCCGCCGCTTCACCTTCAGGAGCGTGTTGCCGGAGCCGGGGTGGAACTCGAGATAGGCGTCGTTGAGCTCGTCGCCGTGGTCTATCGGGTAATCTAGGGACTGACCCTGCAGCTGGAGTCGGCGGCCGCGGTCGTTATGATCTCGCTTGCGCGCGTTAAAGAGCGCGCGTGACACGTGCCCCGGATAGAGGCGGTGACGCGAGAGAAACACGCGGCATGCATGAGTGATCGGACCGACGCTCACGACAGGCTCCCGAACGCGGTCGGACCATGGCTACGGTGCGCCACAGTGCCAGCGCGGACGCGGTAGCGACCCGACGCTTGCCGGCATCGAGCATGCACGCCGGCGCAAGCCACTAAGCAGCTCCCAGTCATTCGACCAAAGCGTCCGACGACGGATAGCCGAACCGCTCGATCCATTCGGAATACAGCGAAACCAGCTCAGTCTTCGCTAGGCTGGGCTTGCCCGCGACGTTGTTCACGACGCTCTTGAAATCTAGACCCTTGATGATTTCCTCGACACCGGGACGGATGGCGTGGACGAAATAGTGCGCCTCGCTGCTCCGCCAGAGCTCCCGATGCACGCGACCGGCGCGCGCGCCGATCCGCTGCATCGCGAAATCTGCGCCCTCACGTGTCTTGAGCAAGATGAAGTCGGGATGGGTCTTCGGCTCGACTACACGGTCGCGCCTGACGGCGCGACGTACCCAGATCTGGATGACCGCCGGCACGTGAACCGGCTTGCCCCCGAAGACAAACGCGTCGTCCTCCACGTCCTCCTCGTGCAGGAGGTGGAAGTCGCCGTCGAGCTTATTCCGGACGGAAGCCTTCTTGAAGGAGCGCGGCAGGATGAAGGCTATGACCTGCGCCTGCGGCGCCGCGCGGTTGAAGAACGTGGACGCGAGTCCTCCGGAGAAGGGTGGGTTTCCGATGAACGCGACAGCCCGGTCGCCGCCGGCCCGGAACGTCAGGAAGTCCTTCTTCTCTATGCCCGAACCCCTCGGGAGGATGTCGATCCCACGGGTGCCAGGCGGCAGTTCTCTCAGGATGGAGCCCGATCCGGCGCTCGGTTCCACGATGCGCAGGCCGGAGAGGTCGACGTGCTCCCGTACCACCCGCACAAACCGTCGTGCGACGGGTTCGCTCGTGTCATACTGGTCGAAGCGCTTCGCCATCGCCCGGTCGAAGGCGGGCTTGGACGGTGTTCGGACGCGACCTTCTATGTAAGCGGGGCCGAGGGACGTGGAGGGTGCGACGATCATCGAAGGCACCACGAATGTTGAGGCATTGGGTGTTCCCGGCGTCCGACGGCGTCGCTGGATCAGGCGATGCGAACGTCACCGGCAGACCCCGGATCGACGACGATTCCGCCGATCGGGTGTAGCCATATCGGACCTGCTGATGGTCGGCCCGCCGGGATCGGGCAAATCGCTGATGGCATCGTGCCTGCCGGGGATTTTGCCTCCCTTGGATTCGGGAGAGGCGCTGGAGGTTTCCATGGTCGCCTCCGTTGCCGGCACGCTCCAGGGCGGGCGGCTGACGCGGCAACGGCCATACCGCGCGCCGCACCATTCGGCATCGATGGCGGCGCTCGTCGGCGGCGGGCTGAAAGTGAAGCCGGGCGAGGTGAGCCTCGCGCATCTCGGCGTGTTGTTTCTCGATGAGCTGCCCGAATTCCAGCGCGCCGTGCTCGATTCACTCCGCCAGCCGCTCGAGACGGGCACCGTCAGCGTCGCGCGGGCCAATGCGCACGTCACTTTTCCGGCGCGGGTCCAGCTGATCGCGGCGATGAACCCGTGCCGTTGCGGGCATCTCGGCGACGCAGCGCTGGCCTGTTCGCGCGCGCCGCGCTGCGCCGCCGATTATCAAGCCAAGGTATCGGGTCCTTTGCTCGACCGGATCGACCTGCACGTCGATGTCGCCGCCGTCAGCGCCGCCGATCTCGTCCTGCCGCCCCCCGCCGAGGGCTCAGCCGAAGTCGCCGCCCGTGTGGCCGCCGCCCGTGCGATCCAGTCCGCCCGCTATGCCGACAGCACCGCGCGCACTAATGCGGAGGCCGACGGTCCGATCCTCGATGCCGTCGCCACCCCCGACGAACCCGGTCGCAAGCTCCTCGCCCAGGCCGCCGAGGCAATGCGCCTATCCGCGCGGGGTTATACGCGGATTTTGCGGGTGGCGAGGACGATCGCCGATCTGGCCGGGAGCGAGGGGGTAGGGCGTATCCACGTGGCGGAAGCGCTCAGCTACCGACGGCAGGCACCGCGGAGTTAGGCCCGGGTAACGTGTCGCTGTACGGCGCGACGCTCTAGTGGTTATTAAGCCCCCTCAATCGCCATTATCTCGATTGCATCCGCCACCCCGCCAAAATCGAGCATCTCGCCCACTTCACCGCCGATCAGCGCGCGGGCGAGGGGGGCGGTGAACGGGATTTTGTCTGTCACTCCTTCGGCTTCGTCGCTGCCGACCAGCGTCACAACGCGTTCCGCACCGTTTAGCGTGAACCGCACCCGTGATCCGAACGCGACACGATCCTCTGGCGGTGGGGGGGCAAGTTGCGCGCTGGTTTTTCGCGTGATCCAGTACCGCCATTGCCGCTTGACATCCGCCAGCGCCGCCTCGTCAGTTTCGCTCGCGATCAGGGCTTCCACCGCCGCTAGCTTCGCCTCGATCAGCGTCAGGCCAGCCGCTGTCACCATATTGGGGCCGGGCGGGATTGGCAGCTCGAACTTGGGCTCGAGATGTTCCTCATCGCTCTCCCGGCGAAACGCGACGCTCATACTGGTTTGCTCATCTTGGTGGTATGGTCCCGAATGTCTGGGGGATGCAACGCCTGAGCAAAGTGTTGCGATCCCGTGCGGCTTGGGTTAGCGAACGCGGGTTGCGGGCGTGGTGGAACTGGTAGACGCGCCGGACTCAAAATCCGGTTCCGAAAGGAGTGTCGGTTCGATTCCGACCGCCCGCACCATCTTTTGCCAGCGTAGCGCGATTATCCCCTCTGCCGTGGCAGCGTGATCGTTGCGTCGAGCCCGCCGCCGGGGCGGTTGGTGAGCGTCACCTCTCCACCAGCCTCCCGCACAATCGCCCGCGCCAGCGCGAGCCCGAGCCCCGCGCCGCCAGTGTCGCGATTGCGCGATGTTTCCAGCCGGGTGAAGGCGTCGAACACGTCCTCGAGCTTTTCGACGGGAATGCCGGGCCCTTGATCGGCGACGGTGATCGCCACCTGATCCTTTCCGGGCACCACACGGACCTCCGCCGAGACGCCGTATTTCACCGCATTTTCGATCAGATTGCGGATCGCGCGGCGCATCAGCGAGGGGCGCAAGGGGAGGGTGACGCGATCGGCCTCGACAAAGCTCACCGGGCTGCCGATCGCGATGAAATCCTCGACGACCGCGTCGACCAGCGCGGTTAGGTCAACTTCGGTTCGCGCTTCGCTGGGGCGCCCGAGGCGTGCGAGCGAGAGGATGTCGTCGAGCGTGCGGTTCATCTCGTCGATCGTGTCGGCCATGCGCGCACGGTCGTCATCATCCTCGACCGATTCGATACGGACGCGGAGTGCCGCCAGCGGCGTGCGCAGATCATGCCCGATCGCGCCGAGCATCCGATCCTTCTCATCAAGCATCGCCGTCACGCGAAGGCGCAGCGCGTTGAAGGCCGCTATCACTGATCGCACGTCCTGGGGGCCTTGCTCGGCGAGCGGCGATTGCGCCTCGCCGGGTTTGAAGCGCCGGGTCGCGTTGGTGAGTGACTGGAGCGGCTGCGAAATCCGCCGCGCCCCCCACAGGACGGGCAGCAGCACTACGGCATAGAGAATAAGCGTCTGAGCGATCAGTTGCCACAGCAGTGGCCAGTCTGATCGCGGCCAGGGCGAACTCATCACCAGCCAGCCCCGCCCGGGTTGTTCGACCGCGATGATCAGCTCGGCGCCAAAGCGGGTATAGCGCTCGGCCCGCCTGCGGCCATAGCGTTCGATATGGTGACCGGAGGGCCTGAACGGACGGACATGCGATGCGATGCGGCCTACCGGTACTCCCGCATCGATCAGCGCAAGCCGCAAGGCCGCTTCGATGTCGGGCCGACCGTGGCGGCCGGGCGGAATCGGGTTCGCTGCAACAATCCGCACGCGTCCGCGGCGGATATCATCCGGCAGACTCATGCCTGGGCGCTGCTCGTTCATGTCGATGATGCGCGTCACCGCCGGGCCGACGATTTGCTGCAGCAAAATCTGCTGTCGCCCTTGATAGAGCATCGCAAAATTGATCGCCTGCGCCACGAACAGCGCAATCGCGACCAGCACCGCCAGCTGGCTCGACAGGCTCCGGGGCCAGAACCGGCTCATGCGGCGGGGGTCATGATCACAGCCGGGTCACTTCTGCTGCGAGCGTATATCCGCCGCCCCACACCGTCTTGATCAATTCCGGGTTTTTCGGATCGGCCTCGATCTTGCGGCGCAGGCGGCTCACCTGATTGTCGATCGCGCGATCGAACGCGGCGGCTTCGCGGCCCTGCGTCAAGTCGAGCAGCTGATCGCGGGTCAGCACCTGGCGAGGTCGGAGCACCAAAGCGAGCAGGAGGTTATACTCGCCGGTCGACAGCGCGACCGATACGCCGCTGCGATCGACCAGCGCTCGCTCGCCCGATTTGAGCACCCAGTCGGCAAAGGCGAACGATCCCGAATCAGGTGCATGCTGCCGGGCCCCGCCATTCGCGGCACGGCGCAGCACCACCTTGACGCGCGTGGCCAGCTCGCGCGGGGAAAAGGGCTTCACGACATAATCGTCCGCCCCCATTTCGAGCCCGACGATCCGGTCGGTCTCCTCGCTGCGTGCGGTCAGCAGGATCACCGGCGTGTCGCTGGTCTCGCGAATATGGCGGGTCAGGCTCAGGCCGTCTTCACCCGGCATCATGATATCCAGGATCACCAGATCGATCGCATAGGCCGCCAGCCGCGTGCGTGCCGCCGCAGCGACGCCCGCTTGCGTCACGCGAAAGCCTTGCTTCTGCAGGAATTGCGCGAGCGGCTCGCGGATCGAGCGCTCGTCGTCGACCAGCAGCAGATGGGGCGTTTCGGACATTGTCTCGGTGCTTAGCATAGCTTTGGTGATCGCAAAGCCGCTGCTCCAATCCCGCCGATGCGGGCATTGGAAGCAGCGGCAAGTTTTGCCGGGCGAGCGAGGAGGGGCAAACCCACCCGGCGACCGGGTTACTTCCCGGTAGGCGAGGGCTTTGGCGCAGGTGGGGGCGGGGGCATGGCGCCCGGGGCGGGTGCCCCCCGACGCTCCATCATCCGCTCCATCATGCGCTCCCGCATGGCATCGCGCATCGCCTGTTGCTCGGTCTGGTCGACCACGCCGTCCTTGTTGCGATCCATGCCGTCGAACGGACGATCGAATTCGGCGCGGGTGACCTTGCCGTCACCATCCGTATCGAGCCGGGCAATCATGCCACGAGGGCCGCCGGGACCGCCTGGACCACCCATTCGTTCAGGACCGCCAGGACCGTGATCCCAGCCGGGGCCGCCGGGGCCGCCCATGCCTTCGGGGTGTCCCGGACCGTGAGGGCCGCGACCCATGCCGGGGCCGCCCCATCGAGCCATGCGCTCACTATGGCGTTTGGCGCGGGCTGCCTGCATCTCTTCGCGGGTAATCTTGCCGTCCTTGTTTGCATCTACGCTGGCGAAACGCTTCGTCGCGGCGGCAATCGCTTCGGCCTGCGAAATGGCGCCATCATTATTCGTGTCGGCCGCCTTCATCATGCCACCGTGATGCCCCGGCATCTCCGGCGCCTGTCCGTTGACTGCCTGCGCCACCGCAACGCCGCCGATTGCGAACGCGATTGCGGCTGAACCAATGAGGAGTTTCTTCATTGCCAAATCCTTTGCCTGCCAGCGGCGGGATAACCGCTAGGCTTGGACTGGGTATCGTCACGATCTGTCGCGTGGTTATGTCAGCCCGACGGAAAACTGTCGCGAATTGTCGCAAACACGCGCTGGTTAGGCAAAGATCGCGACGCTCTGCATGCCTTCGGCCATCAATACGCCATCGGCATTCCATATCCGCATTGTCTGGCTGCTGCAGCCACCGCGTGCGTAATCGGATTTAGCGGAGAGCAGCCATCAGTCATCGGTGGTCGACGGCGTGGCGGTGAGCAAATTGACAATCCAGGTCAGCGAACTCACCGGCGGAAATCCACCCCCGAGCAAGCGCATGACGGCTGGCGGCAACGCGTCGGCCACCGCCATGATCTGCACCATTGGATCGAGCCCTTCAGTCACGCGCAGCCGCGCCCAGCGCAGCAGCTCGCCCTCGGCCAGCCCGTCCTTCAGATCGAGGAAGTTGAAATTGTGGATGAAAAATTCTTCCGGCCCGGTGAAAATCTTCGCGTCGGGCGCGGGCGGTGCACGCGTGACGGGCGCGCGTTGGTCGAAATCGAGCTTCGATACCTGATCGGCCATGAACACGAACGTCGCCCGAAATCCCAGACCGGCTTCCGATATGATGTCCGATTGGATGAAGGCCGCATTCCGCCCGCGCCGCAGCTTGGTTGCGGTGACGGTGATGTCACCTGCCAGCGGACCGATGAACGATACCTGTGCCGATCGCAGCGGCGGCAGATCTGGCTCGCAGGCTTGTGCCGCATGCAATGCGATCGCGCTCGACAGCCCGCCATAAGCGGTGCGCCCCTGCAGCCAGCCCTGCGGGATCGTCGCGGTAAAGCCCGTGTCGGTCGGCTTGGCAGCGGCTAGGATGTCGGCGAGCGGAGTCATACAGTTTCTTTCATCAACTGATCGCGCAATTCGCGCTTCAATACCTTGCCGATCGCGCTGCGCGGCAATTCACTGGCAATGTGGAGCGCGGCAAGACGCTGCGTTTTGCCCAGCCGTTCGTTGGTCCAGGCCATGATCGCGGCAGGATCGCTATCCTCACTGCGCGGTACGAAAAAGCCGACCGGGGTTTCGCCCCAGGCTTCGGACGGCATGCCGACTACCGTGCAGTCGGCGACACCTGGATGCTGCGCCAGCACGGCTTCCAGATCGCTTGGATAGATGTTGAACCCGCCCGAGATGATCAGGTCTTTTTTGCGGTCCATCAGGATCAGAAAGCCATCTTCATCGAAGCGCCCGACATCGCCGTGGCGGATATAGCGACGGCCCTGCGCATCGAACCATTCGGCGGCGCGCGTCGCTTCCGTGCGGCCATGATAGCCGGTCATCATGGCCGGGCTGCGGCCGACGACTTCGCCCATCTCGCCTCGCGGCACTTCGTTGCCGTCATCGTCGATCAGCCGAATGTCATGCCCGTCGACCGGCAAGCCGACGCTGTGGAGCTTCGTCGGGTGGGCATTGGCGACCAACATCGTCGTCCCGCCGCCTTCGGTCATCCCGTAATACTCTACCAGCAGCCCGGGCCAGCGCGCGAGCACATCGGCCTTCAGCGCGGCAGAAAAAGGTGCGCTGGTGCAGGTTTTCAAGCGGAAGGCCGACAGATCGAAACTGTCGAAATCGGGCACTGCCATGATCCGCTGATATTGCACGGGGACGAGCATCGCATGTGTGGCGCGGTGGCGTGCGGCAAGCTCCAGAAACCCGCGCGCGTCGAATTTCTTCATGATCACCGCGGTCCCGCCCCAGCCCAATGTCGGCAGGAAGGTGACAAGCGTGGTGTTGGAATAAAGCGGCGTCGCCAGCATCGTCACCGCATCGCCAAAGCCGGCACCCGAATTGCGGTGGATATGCGCCCAACGCATCGCATGGCTTTGCACGATGCCCTTGGGGGTGCCGGTGGTGCCCGATGAATAGATAACGTTGAACGGGTCTTCGGGAGTGATTGCGACAGGAACAGGCACGCTGCCCTCGGGTGCCAGCCACGCGGCGAAGCTGCCATCGTCGAAATCCACGATCTGCGCGGTGATCGCCTGCCCGCGCAGCAAGTCACGGGTCGATGCATCGACGAACACGATCAGCGCGGCGCTGTCGTTGATCATCGCCGCAATCGATTCTCCGGTGGCGGACGGGGAGAGTGGCGTCGCTGCGCACCCCGCGCGCAAAATGCCCAAGAAGGTCGCACCATAATCGATCGACGGTGTGGCGCAGATCGCCACGCATGTACGCTGCGGCACGCCGTCACGCTGCAGGGCGGCGGCGATCCGGTCCATCAGGCGATCGAGCGTCGCATAATCCATCGCTCCGTCGCCGGAAACCAGCGCATGTTTTGCCTCCCGTTCGCCGGCATGCGCGCGAATAAGCGCGGGCAAGGTGGCAAATTCGCTTGCAAGCATGGCTTCGGCGGTCACGCGTTTTTCCCCCTCCGCTGGCGCAGCGGATTTCCGGATGGCTAGGCGACGTCCACGCGAAATGCCATACGCGATCTTCGAAAAACAAAATCAAAGGGTCTTGCATGCTGTTTTATGATGCCGCCAATCCCGCTCCCAACCCCCGGCGCGTGCGCATTTTCCTGGCGGAAAAAGGCCTGAAAGTGCCGACCGAGCAATTGTCAATCGTGGCTGGCGATCACAAAAAGCCGGAATTTCTGGCGGTCAATCCGCTCGGGCAAATCCCTGCGCTGAAGCTTGATGATGGTGAGGTGATTACCGAAAGCCTGTCGATCTGCCGCTTTTTTGAAGCGCTCAACCCTGACCCGCCGATGTTCGGCAAAGGGCCCAAGGGAGTCGCTGAAGTCGATATGTGGGTGCGCCGCGTTGAGCTTCGGTTGATGGTGCCGGTCGGTATGGTCTGGATGCATACGCACCCCTTCACTGCGCGTGTGGTGGTGCCGCAGTATAAGGATTTCGGAGAGAGTAACCGCCCACGTGCGATCGCGGCGATGCGCTATTTCGATGAATCGCTTGCTGGACGCACTTGGATTGCGGGCAAGGATTATTCGATTGCCGACATCGCGCTGCTGACAACGATCGATTTTGCGATCTTCATTGGCATAGGTTTGTCTGATGATATGCCCAACCTGAAGGCATGGCACGAGCGCGCGAGCGCCCGCCCCAGCGCGCAGGCCTAACCCGATGGCTGACAGGATGCAGGGCGGCGTCGCGATCGTCACTGGCGGCGGCACGGGCATCGGCGCGGCGGTGGTCCGGCAACTTGCTGATCGCGGCGTCAAATGCGTCATCAACTACGCTACAAGCCGTGACGATGCCGAAGCGTTGGCAGCCGAGATTGGCAACGGATCGATCGCTGTCCAGGCCGATATCGTTGACGATGCCGCGTGCCGTTCGCTCGCCAAGGCCGCGGTGGATAACTTCGGTCGGATCGATTTCCTCGTCAATAATTCGGGGCGCACCAAATTTGCCAATCATGAGGATCTGGACGCGCTTGATGCCGAGGATTTCGTCGACATTTACCGGCTGAACACCGTCGCTGCGTTCCAGATGATCCGCGCCTGCGCGCCTGCGATGCGCGATGGGCCGATGAGCGCGGTCGTTAGCGTCGCCTCGGTCGCCGGGGTGTTCGGCATGGGATCATCGGTTGCCTATGCCTGTTCAAAGGGCGCGCTGATCACGATGACCAAGAGCCTCGCGCGCGTGCTGGCGCCTGCGATCCGGGTGAATGCCGTTGCACCCGGCTATGTCGGGACGGGCTGGTTCGAAAAGCGGCTCGGTGAGGAAGGCTTTACCAAACTCAACGCGCGCATCGCCGCCAGCGTGCCTATGGCAATGGCGACGATGGCCCCCGATGTCGCCGCGCCGATCGTGGCTCTGCTCGATCCGGCGATGCGCGCGGTGACGGGGGAATTGACGATGGTCGACGCGGGCGGGCATCTCGACGTCGCGCTGACCCGGCGGCCGGGGAAAGAAGGCTAGGGAATTTTTATTGGAGCGAGCAAACTGCCTCCGTTCACCCTGAGCGAAGTCGAAGGGCACGGGTGGCGCATGGGCTTCGACTTCGCTCAGCCCGAACGGGTGTGGGGACTTAATCAGGCTGAACCCGCCCCAGCACCTTCCACACCACAATCAGCAGCGCGAGCGCCGCGAGTATCCCCGCCAGCAGGAATGCCGCGCCTGGAAAACCCGCCTCAACGCCGTTGGCAAGCGCCTGCGTCAGCAGCAACGGCGCGATGATCGCGGCAACGCTGCCCATGCTGCCAATCCCGCCCTGTAGCGCGCCCTGGTGCGAGGCATCCGCCAGCCGCGAGAGCAGCCCGTTCATCGCCGGAAACACCAATGCCGAAAGCCCGCTGATCAGGAAGATCGCATAGGCCTGCCACCCCGCGGTGATCACGGTGTACGCAAGAAACGCTCCCATGCCGCTTGCCAGCCCGACCACGGCGCTGCGCCTTTCGCCCAGCCGAGTGATGATCGGCCCGGTCAGGAACATCTGCACGCTCGCCATCACCAGCCCGACAAAGGCGAGCGACCAGCCGATCGCCGCCGGATCCCAGCCGAAGCGGGCTGCAGACCAGAAGGACCAAGTCGCCGGATAGACATTGCTGGCGAGCAGCCAGAAGAACCAGGCGAGCAGCAACGGCCCGGCCTCACCGCTTTTGAACAGCGGGCGGAACGCGCCCACCACGTTGGCGGAGCGCCAATCGAATGGACGGCGGTTCTCGGCGCTCAGCGATTCGGGCATCAGGAAAATCATCGTCACGCCATTGACCAGACCCAGCGCGGCGGCAGCCATGAATGGCGCGCGAGGGCCGAGCCCCGAGAGCACGCCGCCAATCGCCGGACCGATGATGAAGCCGAGGCCGAACGCTGCACCGATATAGCCGAATACCTTGGCGCGTCCCTCCGGCGGGGTCACATCCGCCAGCACGGCGCTCGCCGGGCCATAAATCGCGCCCGCCACCCCGGCGATCGCGCGGCCAAGGAACAGCCATGCCAGCGTCGGCGCAAACGCCATCAGCGCGTAATCCGCGGCAAATGTCAGCATCGACGCGATTAGCACCGGCCGCCTGCCATAACGATCGCTCAAATTCCCGATGATCGGCCCGGCGAAGAACTGCGTCAGCGCGTAAACGCCCAGCAGATAGCCCGAAATGCGTGTCGCCTGATCGAGATCGACCTTGCCGAGATCGGTGATTAACTGCGGCAAGATGGGAATGACGATGCCGAATCCGATCGTGTCGATCAGTACGGCGGCCAGCACGATCGGGACGGCGCGATTGGCAAAATTCATTGATGGCTTTCCCAGGTAATGCCACCTCCATGCCCTTAAAACGCCGCCGGAGTCACGAATTGTGTTCCCGGCGGCGCGCTGGTCTTGGGTTGCGATTTCGTGTCAGGCTAGAGTGCGGAGGCGCAACCCTTCAAGGATAGCCAACATGTCCGCGGGATCTGGACGCCGGGTATAATCTGGATTGACCTCGGCATAAGCGATCACGCCGTCAGTGCCGATGACGTAGCGCGCGGGCATCGGCAGTGTGTAGCTGTCGTCGCCATTGGTGTCCGGCAGGTCGATCCCGAAGCCGGTGTAGAGCGCGATCAGATCATCCTGCAGGCGAAAGCGCAGGCCGAACGCGTCGGCGAGCGTGTTGCCGGCATCGCTCAGCACCGGGAAGCTCAGATGGTTGTCGCGCTGTGCCTTGCGGCTGCTCGGCGCGGCCTGCGGCGTTACCGCGATCAGGCTCGCGCCAGTGGCGCGCACCGCTTCGGCTGCTTCTTCAAGCGCTTGTAGCTCGATGTTGCAATAGGGGCACCAGACGCCGCGATAAAAGCTGAGCGCGATCGGGCCGGAGGCGAGCAGATCGGCCGAGCGGACGATCGTGCCGTCGGTGTCGGTCAGCGCGAAAGCGGGGGCGCGGTCGCCTGCCTTCAGCGCGCGATCGGCTTGGCCGGTGGCGATCAATTCGTCGGTGGTGCGGTGGATGATCGCGACCGCTTCCGCAGGGGCGATGTTGGTTTCGAAATTCTGCCGAAAAGCGTCGAGTTTGTCTTGCAGCGTCATGGCTTCAGTCCTTCGAGTGGATGCGCCCGATTGCGCATGCCACTTTTTCGGACATCCAGAGATTGAGCAGTAGTTATCCATTTGAACTATGATATATTCGCAATTCAAATGAATGATCGGCTCCAGGCACTCCGGCTTTTTCAGCGCGCCGCTCGGCTCGGCAGCTTTTCGCGCGCCGGGCGTGAACGTGGACTCTCTCAGCCATCGGCATCGCGGATCATCGCCGAACTGGAGCGGGCTATCGGTGCGACGCTGTTCATTCGTACCACGCGTGCCGTGACATTGACCGAGGCAGGCGCTGATTATCTTGCCCGGATCGAGCCGCTGATCGCGTCGCTCGACGAGGCCGATTATATCGTGCGGGGTACCGGAGAGTTGCGCGGGACGTTGCAGGTTGCGTTGTCGTCGAGCTTCGGCGTGCGAGAGGTTATTCCCCGTCTACCCGAGTTCATGGCGCGGCACCCGCTGCTTCGCATCAACCTGCAGATCAGCGACGAGCGGCAGAATTTGGTGATCGAAGGCGTCGACATCGCGCTTCGGCTTGGCGTGCTGAGCGATTCGAGTGCGATTGCGCGCAAGCTGGCAACGGCGCCTCGGCTGCTGGTCGCGGCCCCCATATATCTGGCGCGCGCTGGTATCCCGCAAACGCCGGCGGAACTCGCGAACCACGCGGTCATCATTGGCCCCGTTGCCAACCCGGAACAACGTTGGTCGTTCGTGCGCGACACCCGGCGATTGTCGGTGCGCGTCGACGGAAGGCTGTCGATAGCGGTTAATGAAGGCGCAATGGCAGCAGCGGTGGCGGGGCTGGGTATCGCGCGTACATCATCATGGGGGTGTCGCGCCGAACTGGCTGACGGTCGGTTGCGGCAAGTACTGGCGGATTGGCCGATGGATGCGGTCGATCTGCATGCTGTGTTTCCGGGCGGTCGCGCGGCTTCACCAGCTGCCCGGGCCTTGGCTAACTATCTTTCAGCAGCACTGGCGGGCTCAGGGATCCAACACTAGGCCCTTTGCACCCGGGGCCGATTTGTGCGATGGCCGCTCCATACCCGATATTCAGATTCGGTTTGCAAGGAGTGCATTCATGGCCACCGCCCCCGAACTCGACAATCCAGCGACCGCGTTGGACACCTTTCGCGCGGAAGTCCGCGCCTGGCTTGCGGAGAATTTTCCGGCCTCGTTAAAGGGCAAGGACAACAGCATGTCCGCGCTCGAAGGGCCGAGCAACCCGAGCGCCGATGAAACCGCCTGGGTAAAGGCGATGGGCGAAAAGGGTTGGGGCGTGCCGACCTGGCCAGCAGCCTATGGCGGCGGCGGGCTCGACAAGCATCAGGCGCGCGTACTCGCCGAGGAAATGGGCCGGGTCGGCGCATGGAACCCGATTGGCGGCATGGGCGTGATGATGTTCGGCCCGACCCTGCTAGAATATGGCAGCGAAGCGCAAAAGCTCGAGCATATTCCCGCGATCGCCAGGAACCAGGTCCGCTGGTGTCAGGGCTATTCGGAACCGGGCGCCGGGTCCGATCTGGCGAGCCTGCAGACCTTCGCCGAAGACAAGGGCGATCATTACCTCGTCAACGGCCAGAAGACCTGGACCTCGGGCGGGCAATGGGCCGACAAATGTTTCGCACTGGTGCGTACCGACAAGACCAAGAAGCATGAAGGCATCAGCTTCCTGCTGATCGACATGACCGCACCCGGCGTCGAGGTTCGCCCGATCCGGATGATTTCGGGTCAGTCGCCGTTCTGCGAAACCTTCTTCACCGATGTGAAGGTACCCAAGGAAAATCTGGTCGGTCGTGAGGGCGAGGGCTGGACGATCGGCAAGCGCTTGCTCCAGCATGAGCGCAGCAATCTCTCGGGCGGCGGTGCCAGTGCCCGGCTGTTCGCGGGCAAGCCGATGGGCGCACTCGCCAAGGAATATCGCGGCGCCAATGACGATGGCAGCATGGCCGACAGCGATCTGCGGATGCGCATCGTCCGGCACGAAATGGATCAGCGCGCTTTCATGCTGACATTGCGCCGCGCGGCGCTTGAGGCGAAGTCGAACCAGGGTCCCTCGGCCGCATCGTCGATCATGAAGAATGTCGGCGCCCGGCTGACGCAGGACCGCGCCGAACTCGCGGTCGAGATCATGGGCATGAACGGGTTGGGCTGGGAAGGCGAGGGCTTTAGCGACGCCGAACTCACGCAGACCCGCACTTGGTTATGGGGCAAGGCCGTGTCGATCTATGGCGGCTCGACCGAAATCCAGAACAATGTGATCGCCAAGCGCATCCTTGGGATGCTCGATCACCAATAAGCATTTCGCCTCAACCATTATCTTCACCCCGGCAAAAGCCGGGGTCTCGGGCGGGGAGGCGAAGCGCCAGCCCCATATAGACCCCGGCTTTTGCCGGGGTGACGATTGAACAGGTAAGAGAACCGATCATGGCTGCACTGAACGACGAACAAACGATGATCCGCGACATGGTGCGCGAATGGGCCGACAATGAATCGCCTGTTTCGGCGTTCCGCAAGATGCGCAATGCCGCGCCCGCCGAGGGGTATGATAAAGCCGCCTGGTCGACGATGGCCGAAATGGGGCTGGCCGGTATCGTCATTCCCGAGGAGTTCGGTGGCACGGCGTTCGGTTATCTGTCGCTTGGTCTGGTGCTCGAACAGCTTGGCCGCAACCTTGCCGCGTCGCCGCTTGCGTCGACCGCTGCGGCGGCGACCGCGATCGTGATGGGCGGATCGGACACGCAAAAGGCAAGCTGGCTGTCGCGGATCGCAAGCGGTGAGGTCGTCGCGACCCTCGCGATCGACGAAGGCCCGGTCCATGACCTCAAGAAGATCAAGACCGTGGTTGACGCTGGCAAGCTGACCGGTACGAAGGAATTCGTGGCCGAGGGCGATAGCGCCGGGCTGTTCGTCGTCGCCGCGACTGACGGGCTGTATCTGGTGGCGGGCGACGCCGCTGGCGTCACCCGCGCGCACCGCAAAATGGCCGATTCACGTAGCCATGCACAGATTCGGTTTGACGGCGCACCAGCCGAAAAGATCGACGGCGTTACCGTGCAGGCGATTGTCGACCGGGCAACCGCTGCCGTGTGCGCTGAAATGCTCGGGCTGGCGGTACAAGCCTTCGAGACGACCAATGATTATCTGAAAACGCGCGTCCAGTTTGGCCAGCTGCTTTCAACGTTTCAGGCGCTGCAACACCGCATGGCCAAGCTGTTCACCGAGATCGAGCTGATGCGGTCGGCCGTCGAAGCTGCGCTTGAGGCGATCGATGCCGGTCGTAGCGATGTCGACCAGGCGGTGACGCTTGCCAAGGCTGTTGCGAGCGATACGTTGAAGCTCGTCAGCCGGGAAATGATCCAGCTGCACGGCGGCATCGGCATGACCGACGACTATGACGCCGGTTTCTACATCAAGCGCGCCGCGGTGCTCGAGGCGATGTGGGGCAATGCCGCCTATCACCGCGAACGATTTGCACGGCTCAACGGCTATTGATCCGCCGCTGCACGCCGCTTGATGCGCGTGCATCCGCCAAAAAGGGGGATTGCTGCGGAATCGCGGTTGCGGTCCCGTTTGTCGTCATGGCTGCTTTTTGAAACCCGATCCTGCCAATGGCAGGATGTTTCAAAACTATGTCTTTTTAGCAACAGACCCATGAAGGATAGCGTTTAGCAACCTTTGTTTCGCTTGACGACCCGCTGTTCGATCTGTTTATTCGAGTTTACGGTACGGAATCCAGAAGTGATCCGGCCAAGTGGGAGAGAGAAATGCTGAAGACGAAGCTGTTGGCTGCCTGCGCCTTCTCGGCCTTGGCCCTTGGAACCGCGATGCCGGCATCGGCCCAGGCCGTATTGCCACAGGATGACCAGGCTGAAGCGTCGTCACCCGATATCGTCGTTACCGGATCGCTGATCCGCGGCGCCCGCGAGGATGGCGCGATCCCGATCGATGTGATTGGTGCTGACGAACTGTCACGCCAGGGCTCGCCCTCCGGCCTCGATCTTCTGAAGAACCTACCTACTTCGAACGGCATCATCGGTGATGCGAACCAGTTTGACGCCCGCGCACAGGGTTCTGAAGGTGTCGCTAGCGTCAACTTGCGTGGTCTTGGGCCGCAGCGCACGCTGGTGCTGCTCAACGGCAAGCGCATCGTCAGCGCCGGCACCGGCGTTCCGGTGGTCGATATCAACCTGATCCCGCAAGGCTCGATCGGCCGTATCGAAATTCTGAAGGACGGCGCCGCCGCAACGTACGGTTCGGACGCGATCGCTGGTGTGGTTAACTTCATTACCCGCAGCGACCAGGAAGGTTTCCAGGCGCAGGGCGATTATCGTTATGTTCGGGGATCAAGCGGCGATTACACCGGCACTGTGAGCTATGGCCACACGCAGGACGGTTTCCAGATGTTCGCGTCGTTCGGCTACCAGCATCGTTCGGAACTGCGTACGACTGACCGCGATTTCACGGTGCAGCCCTACCAGAACAATCCGCAAGGTGGCTTTTCCGGCGGCGGCAGCCCCGGTAACTTTGGCTTTGGCGGCACACCCAATTTCGTTCGCGATCTCGGCTGCGAAGCGCTGGGCGGCTTCCGCAGCTTGCCAGGGTCAACCACGGATCGTTGTTTCACCAATTTCGGCCAGTTCGACAATCTGGTCGAACCCGAAGATCGGTATCAGGCTTATATCGAGACCAAGATCGATCTGGCGAGCAATGTGAGCTTTAAGGCAACCGCGCTATACGGTTCGTCGTCGACCCGCATCACAACCTCACCGAGCTATTTGCCGACGTTGCCGCCATCGGCAAACGCCGCCAGCGGTGGCGCGGGTCTCTTCATTATCCCAACTTATGCTCCCGCACTTCGCGATTATTGCTCGCTCTTTGGCGCGGCATCGGGTTGCGTAACTGTGGCTGGCCAGCCCGTCGCTCCTGCGATTGCTTTCCCCGTGTTGTTCCGTCCCTTCATGCTTGGCGGCAACCCATTGTTCACCCAGCCCGGGAATGACCGCAATTCGGCATTCAGCCAGCGTCAGTCGCAGTCGGTGCGGTTCACGGCAGAATTCGATTGGGAAATCAGCAGCGACCTGAACCTCGATACCGGCTTCACCTATTCCGAATATGAGCGCGGCATTGAGGGGACCGACACCTTTGGTGATCTGTTCCAGAACGCGTTGGCTGGCTTTGGTGGTCCAAACTGCGCCTTTGCTACACCGGCATCGCGTGCTGGTCTAAATGCGACGCAGATCGCCGCTCTTGCTGGCACCGGCGGGTGCAACTTCTTTAACCCGTTTTCGACGGCAGTGTTGCGCAACCCGGTAACTGGGCAAACCAATTCAAATTTTGCTGGTACGCGCAATCCGACAGGGTTCAACCTCGCGCCCGGCGCTGGTCTGATCAACGATCTTGCCACGATCGACAATTTCTTCCGCGATACGCGTAGCGATACAACGACCCGGCTGTTCGTGGGTGATATCGTGCTGAGCGGGCAGAGCGGCATTGAATTGCCCGGTGGTCCATTGTCGTTCGCAATCGGTGGCCAGTATCGCAGCAACAGCTTCCGCGTGCGTCAAGCAGCCGACAATAATCTCGCGATCAATCCGTGCCCCGGCTCACCACTGAATCCCGCCGCAACGTGCAGTCCGCAAACCGGCGCGCTCGGCTTTTTGGGCACCAACTTCAACCGCAGCGCGAACTCTGGTGTTTATGCCGTATTCGGTGAGTTGCAGGCACCGGTTACCGATACGTTGAACCTGCAATTCTCTGCCCGGTTCGAAAATTACGGCGGTCAGATCGGTTCGACCTTCAACCCGCAGGGTCGCGCCCGCTGGCAGGTAACGCCGTGGCTCGCCATTCGCGGCGGTGCAGGCACCACCTTCCGTGGTCCGCCAGCTGAAAGCCAGCTTGGTCAGGTGACATCGCTTCAGGTCATTGGCACGTCGTTCCGGGCGATCGATATTCGCGGTAACCCGAACCTGGAACCAGAAACGGCGCTTACCTATGGCGGTGGTATCGTTCTGAATGCCGGGCCGTTCAGCGGTAGTATCGATTATTTTCGTTATGACTTGAACGGTCCGGCGGAAGCTGAGCCTGTGTCCGGCATCGTCAATGCGCTGTTCGGCGCATCGGGCACGGCCAATTGCGCTAATCCGGCCTTCGCCGCGCTTCGTTCGCGGTTCACTTTTACGGGGGCAGGTTGTGGCATCGGCAACGTTCAGCGCCTGACGACTAACATCGTCAACAGCGCCGACGTCAGCACCTCAGGCATTGATTTCCAGGGCCAGGTGAAATTCGATGTCAGCACGATCAAGATGCTGCTGGGCGTGAATGGCACCTACATCATCAACTACAAGACGCAGGACATCACGGTTGAAGGCGTTGTTGTTCAGCCGGCGTTCGATGGTGTTGGCCAGCTCAACTTCCAAACTAGCGCCTATCCGCTGCCACAGATCAAGGGCAACGTGTTCCTGCAGGCCGATGTCGGACGCCACAATGTGCGTCTGCAGTACAACTATATTGATGGGTACACCGATCAGCGTGGCGCTGCGATCTTCGGTCCGAACCCGGGCGCATTGGCTGGCGCATCGGTAACGGGCGGCAAGAATATCGGTGCTTTCGACACGCTCGATTTCACCTATCGCGTCAACCTGCCCACCAACACCGTCATCACGCTGTCGGCACAGAACATCCTGAACAAGCAGCCGCCATTTGCTCGGCTGGACTTCAACTATGATCCGTTCACGGCTTCGCCGCTCGGGTTCAACGCAAGGTTCGGCATCACCCAGCGTTTCTGAGGATGATGCAGCAATCCTGATACTGCCCGCCGTCCGGACCATTCCGGGCGGCGGGTTTTTTGTTCCTCCAGCGTAAGAACGGTTCAGCATGGCAAGTTCCAGCCTTCCCGGCATTCCCCATGAATCGGCGGACGCACGGGCGCTCAGGATGCGGGGATGGACGCTGTTTCTGCTGACGGTCGTCTATTTTTTCAGTTTCATGGATCGATACATCCTATCGATCTTGCTTGAACTGATTAAGGCCGACCTCAAGCTGAGTGATACTCAACTGGGACTGCTTTCAGGTTTCGCTTTTGCACTGTTTTACGCGACGCTCGGGATCCCGGTCGCGTGGCTGGCCGATCGCAAAAGCCGCCGCGATATCATTGCGATATCGCTCACTTTGTGGAGCGCGATGACGGCGCTGTGCGGTACTGCGCAGAATTTCATCCAGCTGCTGATTTACCGGATTGGTGTTGGGGTGGGTGAGGCGGGATCGAGCCCACCGAGCCATTCTATCATCGCTGATCTCTACCCGCCCGAAAAGCGGGCCGGGGCAATGGGCATCTATGCAACGGGCGTTGTGCTTGGCGGCGGCTTCGGCACGATTATCGGCGGCGTGATTGCCAGCGCCTATGGCTGGCGCTGGGCAATGGCGGCGGTGGGGCTGCCGGGCATCCTGTTGGCGATCATCGTGCGCGTGATGATGGTTGAGCCCCGCCGTGGTTTGTCCGATCCAGCGGGCAAGGGGCACCAGCCGGCGGCAATGCCGTCGCTGTTCGACGGACTGAAAAGCCTGATCGCCTGCCCCCCGGCAATCCATTTGATCACGGCGGTGACGATCACGTCGCTAGTGGGGTATGCGACGGCGAATTTCGGGCCGTCTTTTCTACAACGATCATTCGGAATGACGGTGCTCCAGGTATCGTTGATCTATGCCCCCGCTGTGGCGCTGACAGGTGCATTGGGCGGCGTGGTCGGGGGCAAGATTGCGGATTTCTATGGCCGTCGCCATGGCCTGCACGTCCAGGCGTGGTTTGTGGCGATTTTGAAACTGGCTGCGTTGCCCTTCACCGTCATCTTCTACTTCAGTTATGATCTGCCGACTGGCTTCACGGCCGTGTTGATCTCATACCTGTTGGCGTCGAGCTATCTTGGTCCAAGTTTTGCGCTCATACAGGGGCTTGCGCCAACACGGATGCGCTCAGTGTGGGCGGCGATTACGCTGTTAGTCATTAACCTGATCGGGCTGGGGCTGGGGCCGAGCATAACCGGGCTGCTCAGTGATTTGTACAAGCCGACCTTTGGGGCCGAATCGCTGCGCTATGCTTTGATGAGTGCCAGCCTGCTCACTCCCTGGGCGATTTTCCATTATTGGCGCGCTGGCGTGCTGCTGAAGCGGATGGCAGCAGCTTAGGGCGATACCTCAACCCCGTCCCAGGCGAACAGCTTGCCGCTATCGGTGGGGCGAAGGCCATCGAGCACGTCAAGCAATTGCACCGCCGCGCGACCGGCATCAAATAAATGGCCAGGCGCGACATTGGCCTGAAACGGTTTCGAAAGCGCGGTATCAACCGTACCGGGGTGGAGCGCCACTACCACCGAACTCGAATTTCGGCGGCGCTCTTCGATCGCGATCGTGCGGATCAGCTGATTCAGCGCAGCCTTGGATGCCCGGTAGCCATGCCAGCCGCCGAGCCGATTGTCCGAAATGCTGCCGACCCGCGCCGATAAGGCGGCGAAAACGGTACGCCCGCTTTTGGGCATGATCGGCAGGAAATGCTTGGCAATCATCGCCGGGCCAATTGCGTTGATGGCGTAAACCCGGGCGAGCCAAGCGGGATCAAGCTCTTTGAGCGCCTTTTCAGGCCCGGCTGTGCTGTCGTGTAGGATGCCCGTTGCAACAAATATGAGTGTCGGGGCAGGGCCTTTTGCTACCAGCGCCGCCGCCGCTGTGATACTCGCTTCGTCAGTGATATCGATATGGGCTGTGCCTTCCATCGACCGACCGAAACGATGGATGGTGGCAAAAGCACCCTCTTCCTGAAGCGCATCGGCAATCGCGCTGCCAATCCCGCCCGAAGCGCCGATGATGACGGCGGCACTCATGAGCGGCTGAAGCGCCAGCGATTGCCGTCGCTCGCTTCGGCGTCGAATCGATAGCCGTCGCTGTCAAAACCCTTCATCCCCTCGATCGAATCGATTCGATGCTCGCACAGCCAACGGGCCATCATCCCGCGGGCGCGCTTCGCGTTGAAACTGATGAAGCGCGGCCCATCGGGACCGGGTTCGCGAAAATCGACCTCGATCACGCGCACCTCAGACGGCAGTTTCCCCGTCACCGCTGCCCAATATTCCTGGCTCGCGAGGTTCAGAATCACGCCGGATCCGTCAGTGGCAACATCGGCGGCGAGCGCATCGGCAATACGTGTGCCCCAATAGCTGTACAGGTTCTTGCGTCGCGGCGCCCAGCGTGTGCCCATTTCCAGCCGATAGGGACGAATCGCATCGAGCGGGCGGAGCAGGCCGTACAGGCCGGAAAGCATTCGGACATGATCCCGGGCAAAATCGATAGCGGGGGCATCGAGCGTCTTGGCTTCGAAGCCGGTATACACATCGCCTGCAAATGCGAACAGCGCCGGGCGCGATGGCAAGGTGTCGAATGACTTGAATCGCTCGGCGTTCAGTGTCGCGAGTTTATCGGAAATATCCATCAACGCTGACAGGCGCTTCTTGCCCAGTCGCGCGGCGGCGACCGCCAGCACCGTCGCATCAGCTGCAAAACGGGGTTCGCTCGGCATGATATCGGGCAAAGGGCTGGTGTAATCGAGGGTCTTGGCGGGGGAAAGAACGGCGATCATTCGCGCTTGCTAGCGAGCGGCAGCACCGGGGTCAAAGCGGATTGCGCGGGAGCCAAACGGCAACAGCCACGTTCAATCCCCGTTCAGTGATGGAACACCACATATGGCGCCTGTCTTTAACGATACCCTTTGCTTGTACGCGGCGGGGACCACCGGTATGGCACTGCGCATCACAGGCTGAAATCGGCTTCAGGAGAGTTCTGAAATGACTATATTGTCGAAGGCGGCTCTTGCCGCTGCTCTGCTCATCGGCACCACCGGGGTGATCCTGCCCGCCACCGCTGACGCGCAGAAGAAGAAGGACGAGAAGGCACCCAAGGCCCCGGCGCTGAGCGCCGAGTTCCGCAAGGCCGCGCTCGAAGCGCAGACTCAGCTGAAGGCCAAGAATGTCACCGCCGCTGAACCGGCCGTGATCGCCTCCGAAGCCGCTGCCAAGAGTGAGGACGAAATCTACTATGCACGTCTTTTCCGCTTGCAGCTTGAAAGCGATCGGCTTGAACAGGCCGCAAAGGGCGACGCAGCTGTATATCGCCGTTTAGAAATCGCGCTGATCAAACCGCTCGACGATCTGATCGCCGATGCCAAGACCGATCCAAAGGATCGTTCGCGCTTCACTTATCGCCGTGGCCTGATCGAATATGGTCAAAAACGCTATGCGGCGGCGGTGACCTTCTTTGAAAAAGCTCGCGAGCTGGGTGAGGCCGATCCGGAGCTGCCGTTGTCGCTGACCAAGGCAAAGATCGAAAGCGGCGATATTGTTGGCGGGGCCGCGGGCATGAAGGTAGCGATCGATGCCGAACTGGCAGCGGGCCGCAAGCCCATCGAATCATGGTATGATTATATCATCCCGCGCCTCGCCAAGGCCGACAAGTTCGATGAGTATCTCGTCTGGTCGCAAGCCAAGCTGAAGCAGTATCCGACCGCGAAGAACTGGCGGACGCTGATCGTCTATTTCGGTTTTTCGGGGAAGCGCGTCGATCTCCTCGACAAGGGGCAGAAAATCGATCTGTTCCGCTTGATGCGCGCCAACAATGCGCTCGCCGACCTGGCCGATTTTGCGCAATACGCGCAGTATCTCAATTCGATCGGTCTGCCGGTAGAAGCCAAGGCCGTGTTCGATGAGGGCGTCAAATCAGGCAAGATGCAACTGACCCGTGAAGACGATAAGGGCATTTATGCTGCATCGGTGGCGGCCATCAAGCTCGACGGCCCAATCTCGGCGCGCGAAACCAAGGCCAAGGCGGCGGCAACCGGCGTTGCAGCAGCGGCGGCTGGTGATTCTTATCTCGGCGAAAGCAACTACGCAAAGGCGGTTGAACTCTACAAGATCGCACTTGAAAAAGGCGTAACCCCGGTCAAGGTCGAAGAGATCAACACGCGATTGGGCATCGCCTATGCGCTGATGCGTGACGATGCCAATGCGCGTGCGGCCTTTGCCAAGGTTAAATCATCGCCGCGCAATCAGATTGCGGCGTTCTGGATCGTCTGGCTCGATCTGGGCGCGACGACGCCAACCGCCTGATAGCCGACTGGATTTTACCGTTAACTGGTATTCGAAGAGGAGGGCGGCCAATGTGCCGCCCTTCTTTTTGTGCTCGAGCCGCAGGCGGGCAATGCCGCCCGTGATCAATCCTCCGCCAGCACTGGAATCCCGGGCAGCGACTTCGCTGTCCGTATCGTCAGCGATGTCTTGACGCTGGCGACATTAGGGGCCGGGGTGAGGTGCGTCGTCAGGATTTCCTGAAACGCTTTCAGGTCCGTCGCGACGATTTTCAGGATGAAATCGATCTCGCCGTTCAGCATGTGGCATTCACGGATTTCAGGGATCGTCGCGATATAGTCCTCGAACGCCGCGAGATCCTGCTCGGCCTGGCTGCGCAGGCTCACCAGCGCGAATACGGTGATCGGATAACCCAAGGTCGCCGCATCGAGGCTCGCATGATAGCCCTTGATCGCGCCTTGTTCCTCCAGCGCGCGTACCCGACGCAGACAGGGGGGAGCCGTCAGCCCGACCCGCTCGGCAAGGTCAACATTGGTCATGCGACCATCGTCCTGCAGCAGTTCGAGAATCTGCCGATCGATGCGATCGAATGCCATGGGATTTCCTTCTCTTGGTATGCGATGGATTCGGCCCGCGCATGCCCATTCTCACATAATATAATTGCTAGCAAACGCAATTGTCCCACATTGCGACGTGCCAAAAACAGCTGTTCCCACATGCCCTTAATTGCGGTTAAGAATTCCTTACCACGCATTTTCGTGCGTCGGCGGAAGGCCCCTGGATTTGCGGTTTGACGACAGCCTCGACACGGTTTTGACGGCAGATATGTCGACGCCTTTTGGCGCGCAGACCGCGTGGCGGCAGCTGGTCGACCTGATTGGCCGCGGGCGGGCACCAGCCAGCGACATCGCGATTACGCGGTTGCGATCGATTCGCCCGCAAGTTCCAGCGACGATTCGCGCGGCGAGCGCGCGCGCATTGGCCTTCGCCCGGCCACCGGCACCGCTAGTTCGGCTGTTTGCCGAGGAAGATCTGGCAATTTCGGCACCAGTACTACGCATGGCGGAACTGTCGACCGATGAATGGATCGCGATGCTGCCCGATATGTCGCCGGCCGGACGATCAGTGTTGCGCCATCGCCGCGATCTTTCAGCCGAAGTGGGACGGGCGCTCGAATCATTCGGGCCGATCGATTTCATTCTTCCGCCGTCGACGATTGTACCCCCGCCTGAAGTAATTGAGGCTGCAGGCGATTCGCATGGCGCGGTGCCGGAGACGGATGCGTCGACACGGCCCGATTCACCGGACCAGAGCCTCGACAACCATAGGCATGACGAAACTGATGTAACGCTTGCGCCAGTGCCCGCTCCAGTTCTCGCCGTGGTCGCACCGGAGCCCGACGCCAATATTCTGCGCCCAGGTGAGCCCAACCCCGAAGAACAAGCGCTGCCGGGGTCGTCACTATCCGCCATCATCGAGTCGATACGGCCAACCGAACCCATTTTGGCCGATCGCGTCCCCGCAAATGACCATGTACCGATCGATAGTCATGCAGCTGGTAATGCGCCGATACGGACCATGCAGACGGTCGATGCTGAAGAAGCAGCTGAAGCGATTGCACCGCCGCCTGAAGATCACCCAGAAGCTCCCCTTGACGCGGCCGCCCGCGAACACCCGGCTGAGCTCGAGCCTCAGCCTGAGCCCGTTTGGGAGCCGTTGTCGATTGACTGGACCGCCGTCATCGCCGCGCGCCCGTCAGTGCCTTCCAGTGTTCCGCCAAAGCCCGTTATTCTCAAGGTGCCGGCAAGGCCCCCAGCGTCTCCGCCACCGGTCGCGATCGAACGGGCGACTACTGCACTTGTTGAAGCGCCACCGGCTGCAGCATCTATCGCCACTGCCGCGGTTCTCTCTGCCCCGGTTTTTTCTGCGCCCGTCCTCTCCACCCTGGCCACAGCCGAGCCGGTTGTTGAGCCAGTGCCTCAGGCCAGGCCTGATCCCGCGCTGTCGCCTGAACAACCAGGGGCCTGGTCATTTGTATCGATTGCCAGCGTAGCATTCGGGCTGCCGGTGGTCGTCGAGGCACTGCGCAAGAAAGATGAAACTCAGGCGCTACCTGCTGAGGGTACTATTGACGACGGACCATCAACCGCACCGACCGCACCCGTCGCGGTCGACCAAGGCGAGGCGCCTGTCGTCGCTGACGGCACTGAAAATGAGGTGTTGCCTACTGCCGAACCGATGACCGCCGTTGTTGAATCGTTGGCGGATGCAGCGCCAATCGCGATCGAGCCCGCAGCTGATGCCGTAACCCCACGTGGCCCATTTCAGATTTCCGATCTGGTCGCGCGGATCGATGCGTTTCAGCGCCAACGCGAAGAAGAAGGTCGCGGCGATACCGATGTCTTGCTTGCGAATGATATTGGCGAGCCCGTCGCAGCGCCTCAGGGGTTTAGTTTCGAAACCGATGCCCGCGGCATCATCCGCTGGGTGTCCGGTGTGTCGCGGGCCGCGCTGATCGGCGTATCGCTCGATTTGGCGCCAGAAGGCGCGGCGGCACGGGTCGATGGCGTGGCGGCTGGTGCGTTCCGTCGCCGGTCGGCCTTTGCGCAGGCTCGGTTGCTGGTCGATGGCCAGTCCGATGCGGCCGGGCAGTGGCGCATTTCGGGCGTACCCGCCTTTGACAAGGCGACGGGACGGTTCACTGGCTATCGTGGCACCGCGCGCCGGCCGCGGGCCGATGAGCGCGCCGAGCCCGAGCAAAGCATGCGCACGCCGGCAACAGATTCGCTACGTCAGCTCGTCCATGAACTGCGCACGCCAACCACCGCGATCGCGGGTTTTGCCGAAATGATCGAGGGCGAATTGCTGGGCCCAGTGTCTGGTCCATACCGCGATTATGCCGGCACGATCAGAGACCAGGCGATGGGGCTGCTTGGTGCCATTGATGATCTTGATACTGCTGCGCGGATTGAGGCGCACGCGCTTGAACTGCGGCCTACGGACGTGCCGGTGGCGCTGCTGCTGCAACGGATCGCGCTTGATCTGGAGCCGCTTGCCACATTGCGAGGTGCGACGCTGGCGCTTGATATTTCGGCTGGCGATGTGGCGATTCGCGGCGACGATCGCGCGGTTGATCGGCTGTTTGCCCGCTTGCTTGCCGCGCTCGTGGCGGCGGGCAGTTCAGGCGAAACGATTGGCGTCCGCATGGGGCGTGAGGGCGAAGAAACGGTTGCCATTCATATCGACCGTCCGCGCGCGCTGGCCGCTTATGCTGGGGATGCGCTGTTGATGATTGATGCCGAAGCAGAGGCTGAGGCGCTGGGCGCTCCATTGCTCGGCACAGGGTTTGCGCTGCGCTTGGCGCGCAATTTGGCAGTCGAACTGGGCGGCAGCCTGACGATCGGCGTTGATCGCTTGACTTTGCGGCTCCCCGCCGCCTTCACTCACGGAGTGGGCCAAGCATCAACCATCTGATCGTGCCGGACCGTGATCTACCGGTAACAGCGGCCATGGGATATCGCCCCGCCGCGCCCGGCAATGATGCCCTGGTCCGGTGGCCCGCCGATTTCGGCACGCGATTCATCGTTTTCGTCGATACCGAAGAAGAGTTTAACTGGCGCGCGCCGCTATCGCGCGATGCTCGTGCCACCACGGCAGTAGCGGCGATACCGGCGGCGCATGCACGGTTTACCGCCTCCGGGGTGCCGCTTGCCTTCATGATCGATCACCCAATTGTCAGCGATCCTGCCGCCGTCGATATCCTGCGCCGCGCCATAGCGGACGGCCAGTCGAGCATCGGCACGCAGCTTCACCCCTGGGTCAACCCGCCCGCTGATGAGGTAGTGACCCCGTTCCACAGTTTTCCGGGTAACCTGCCGCCCGCGCTTGAGGCGGCCAAGCTCGATGTGCTCACAGCGGCGATCACGGCAGCGTTTGGCAAGGCACCGCTGGCCTATCGCGCCGGGCGCTACGGCATCGGGCCGCATACGATCGAACTGCTCGCGGCGCGAGGCTATCGGCTCGATAGCTCGATGCGGGCGCGCTATGATTATACGCAGGAGGGTGGCCCCGATTTTTCGGCCATCGGCAATCATGCATTCCGATTGGGGGCGCTGATCGAATTGCCGCTTACCACCGTCTATACGGGCCGTTTGCGGGGGCAGGGGGCGTCGCTCTATCCGGCGTTGGGGCGGATACCGCGAGCGCGTGGCGTGATGGCGCGAAGCGGCCTGCTGGCCCGGGTCGCGCTGACTCCAGAGCAGATGCCGCTGCGCGATGCGCTGGAGGCCGTGCGAATCGCGATGGGCGAGGGGGTGGCAGTGCTGAACTTCTCGTTCCATTCGCCCTCGCTGGTGCCTGGCCACACCCCCTATGTGCGCGATCGTGCCGATTTGGCGGCGTTCGATCGATGGTGGGATTCGGTGCTGGCATTGCTTGATCAACGCGGCGCAAAGCCGATCGGCCTCGATGCCCTGATCACCGCGGCTATTGCTGCGGGCAGCTAGACTTGCCCTGCCACCCGCGCCTCAGCTAGGCGTATCCCCGGTGGGGCCTGTAGCTCAATGGTTAGAGCTGGCCGCTCATAACGGCTAGGTTGCGGGTTCGAGTCCTGCCGGGCCCACCAAATTCCGGCACACACCGTGCTGCAAATAAAAGACATGTGGCTTGCGCTGGCGGAACATGCCGCCTACGGCACCCCAGCGTCGGGGAGTGGCGCAGTCTGGTAGCGCGCCTGCTTTGGGAGCAGGATGTCGCAGGTTCGAATCCTGTCTCCCCGACCACATTCTGTCATAAATGCGCTATAGCGGACTTTCTCTACCAAGGGCGATGTCGCCATGTCGTTCGAAACCGTCAATCGTCGTACCGTCGTTGCCGGTTTGGCCGCGGGTGCCGTTTTGAGCACCGCGATAGGCGCAAGAGCGGCCGCCAAACCGCTCGATTTCCTCATGATCGGTGATTGGGGCCGCGACGGTGCCGAGCATCAGCGCGATGTCGCGGTGCAGATGGGCAAGGCATCGGCCACGCGCAGCAGCCGGTTCGTGCTGGCGGTGGGCGACAATTTCTATGACGACGGCGTCGATTCGATCACTGATCCGCAGTGGAAAACGTCGTTCGAGGATGTCTACACCGATCCCGCGCTGCAAATCCCCTGGCAGGTCGCGCTTGGCAATCATGATTATCGCGGCAATCCGCAGGCGCAGATCGATTATGCCGCCACCAGCAGCCGCTGGCGGATGCCGGCGCGCTATTTCAAGGTGTCGGGGGCCGAACTGGGCAACCCGACAATGGACCTGTTCGTCATCGATACATCGCCGCTCGTTCACAAATATCGCGACAAGGTGCAGAGCGTGATCGCGCAGAATGTGATGAAGCAGGATGTGCGGGCGCAGCTCGCCTGGCTCGACAAGGCGTTGGGCGAATCGACTGCTGCATGGAAGATCGTCGCCGGGCATCATACGGTGCGTTCGGGCGGTAGCGGGCACGGCGACACGCCCGAATTGGTGGAGATGATCAAGCCGATCCTCGAGCGGCACCGCGTACAGGCCTATATCGCCGGCCATGATCATGACATGCAGCACATCGTCGATAATGGCGTCGATTACATATTGTGCGGCGCCGGATCGGAAGTGCGGCCCGTCGCATCGGTAAAAGGCACGCAATTCTGCCTGTCGCGATCGGGCTTTGGCGCAATCAGCCTTGATACCGATGCGATGGCGCTCGAGTTCCGTGATTTCACCGGGGCGACCGTCTATCAGCGGGTGATCACCCGCGAACGACGCGCAGTCGCCTAATCCCGGTTAGCGCTTGCGCTGCTTGCGCGCCGCGTATTTGGCGTCGCGGATAGCCTTCTTCTCCGCTTCGGTCAGCTCGGGCTTGACCTTGGCGGCCTCGGCTTCGGCTTCCAGGCGTTTGCGTTCGGCCTTTTCGGCGGCTTCCCGCTCGCGCTGGGCAATTTTGGCGGCGCGTTTTTCAGCGTCCGCCGCTTCCTTGGCGGCACGCGCGGCCAGGCGGGCGGCTACGGCTTCCTCGTCGACCGGCGGGCGCGCCTTCAGCTTGTCGAGCGCCGCCTGCTTGGCCTTGGCGGCGCTGGCGATGCGATCATTGAAGCCGGGGTCCTTGTACGACATGGGGTAAGCTGCTCCGAAAAAATATTTGGGTAACCCTGAGAATGTGGGGTCAACGCACGGTGGGCGTGCTATGCCCATTGATTATGTCACAGTCCATCCCGCACGCTATTCCACACGAATACACCATCGCCATCGATCCTGCTGATATCGATTTCATGGGCCATGTGAATAATGCCAGCTATCTCAAATGGGTACAGGCGGCCGTTATCAATCATTGGGAACGGCTGGCACCGGCAGAGGCGATCGCATCGCACCTGTGGGTCGCGCTGAAGCACGAAATTACCTATCGTAAGCCGGCCTTTCTGGCGGACGACGTGGTGGCGACAGTGCTGCTGGAAAAAGTGCACGGCGCGCGGGCGTTTTATCAGACGATCATCCGCCGCGGTGAAGAAGTGCTGGCCGAAGTGCAATCGAGCTGGTGCTGCATCAATGCCGATACGCACCGCCCCGCGCGGCTCGCGGACAGTGTCATCGAACGCTTTTTCGGCAAATCCTCCACCTGATCATTCGTCAGCGCCAATGAAAAAGGGCGCCCCAAACGGGACGCCCTTTTTTTCGGTGCAAAAAGCGCGACGGATCAGCGCTTGTTGGCAGCCATATCATCGGCCTTATCAGCGGCATCGTCAGCCGCTTCACGAACATTGGCGGCGCCAGCGTCCATCGCGTCAGCCGAGTTTTCCATCATGTCCGACGCCATGGCGTTCGACGTGTTGTCGGCCATCGCATCCATCGAATCGGCCTTCATTTCCATATTGTCGGCCATCATCTCGCCGGTGTTTTCGATCGCTGCGCCTTCAGGCGAACGACCACAGGCCGAAAGGGCGATAAGGCTGGCAGCGGCAGTGGCCGCGAGAACGATCTTCTTCATAATAAGGCTCCCCAAAAAGGACGATAAGACGCACCCCCCCTTGACGAATCTGGGAACGGACCGCGGCACTAAGGCAGCATTACAACCCGATGACCGTCAAACGGTTCCCTCGGTTTTCACTTAAACTTCATTGCGTTACCGTTATTGTTCTGAGCGGGTCAGCGCGGCTTTACCGGGCCGATATCCTCTGGCGCATTGGCGGTGATCGCCAGCATCGCCGTCCACGCTGCCACATTCTGGCGCAGCTGTTCGGGGTCAATCCGTTCAAGCGTATCCTCCGGCGTGTGATGATAATCGAAATAGCGCAGGCCGGACTGGTTCAGGTCGATCCCGGCAACGCCCGATCGGATCAGCGGGGCGATATCGGCGCCATCGCCACCAAGTGCGGTGCCGCGAACGATCCCCAGCGGCGCGAGTGCAGAGGCGACCCGGTCTCCGACCGGTTTGGCGCTCTCGGGCAGGTTGAACTCGACCCGCCAGACCCGGTCTGCACCGAAATCGGATTCGGCCGCGATGACATGGCGCTCGTCCTTGTGCGCGTCGAAATAGGCCAGGGCGCCGGTGCCGCCGGTTTCCTCATCGCCGAACCAGACCACGCGGACCGTGCGGCGCGGGGCGGGGCCATCGAGCAGTCGCTTGGCGGCGGCTGCCGTGATCGCGACGCCCGCCGCGTCATCGAGCGCACCGGTGCCGAGATCCCAGCTGTCGAGGTGCCCGCCAACCAGCACGATGCCCGCCGATGGATCGGTGCCGGGCACATCGGCGATTACGTTACCGGTATCATGCATGCCCGTTTGGCGGGGGGTTAGCAAAAGCCGCAAGGTCACCGGTTTGCCGCGCGCCATCATGCGCGACAGATTGTCGGCATCCGATGTCGACAAGGCTGCGGCGGGGATGGGGGCAACGCCCTTGGGGAAGTTGGTTTGCCCGGTATGCGGGCCGCGACCATGATCGCTGCCGATTGACCGAACGATAATCGCCGCCGCTCCTTTTTGCGCGGCGATGCCGGGCCCCACAAACCGGGCCGATCCGAACGCGCCATAGCTTGAGCCATCCTGCGTTGCGACCATCGCGTTGGAGACAAAGGCGATCTTGCCGGTCAGGCTGCCTTCCGGTGCGCGCTGCAAATCGGCGAAGGTAGGAAAATAGACGATCTCTGCCGTCAGTCCCTTTGCGGAGGTTGCCCCGGAGCCACCCAGCGCGGCCAGGCGCAGCTTTTGCGGGAACGGGCTGACCACCTCGGCGGTTTCCTCACCGCGCTGCCAGACCGACATGGACGTCGTTTCGATATGCACGTTCTTGAAGCCGAGCGCGGTCAGCTTGTTCACTGCCCAGTCGCGCGCCCGCGCCTCAGCCTCGGTGCCAGCCGGGCGGGGACCGACCTCGGTCGTCAGGCCTTCGATAATGTCATAGGCGACATCATCCTTCAACGCAGCATCGCGAAGTGCTGCAACACTGGCATCGACCGCAGGTGCCGTGGGCGGCGCGGCGCGTTGTGCCATGACGGGAAGGGGAAGGGCGGTGGCGGCCAATGCCGCGATCAACAGGGTTTTTCTCATATCGGCGAGCGTAGCCACCGTCCACACGTTTGCCAATCACTGGCGCGCCCGCTAAAGCCCCGCGACGAAATTTCCGATTTCCTTCCTTCATCCCAACGACGGAGACCGTCGGCCATGGCCGTGCAATATACCTATGTGATGAAGGGTCTGACCAAGACCTTCCCCGGCGCGGCCAAGCCCGTGCTCAACAATATCAGCCTGCAGTTCATCCCCGGCGCGAAGATCGCGATTATCGGCCCGAATGGATCGGGCAAATCGACGCTGATGAAGATCATGGGCGGGATCGACCCCGATTACACCGGCGAAGCCTGGGCCGCGGACGGCATCAAGGTCGGCTATCTGCCGCAGGAGCCGCAGCTCGATGCGACCAAGGACGTGATCGGCAATGTCCGAGACGGGGCGGGTCCAGTCGCGGCGATGGTCGAGCGGTTCAACGCCATCTCCGCCGAAATGGGCGATCCGCAGGAAGACACCGATTTCGACGCGCTGATGGAGGAAATGGGCGATCTCCAGACCAAGATCGACGCGGTCGATGGCTGGAGCCTCGACAACCAGCTCGAAATCGCGATGGAGGCACTGCGCTGCCCGCCGGGCGATGCCGATGTGACCAAGCTCTCCGGTGGTGAAAAGCGCCGCGTTGCGCTCTGCAAATTGCTGCTCGAAAAGCCCGATATCCTGCTGCTCGACGAACCGACCAACCATCTTGACGCCGAAAGCGTCGGTTGGCTGGAGAATTTCCTGAAGGAATACACCGGCAACGTTATCCTCGTCACCCATGATCGCTACTTCCTCGATAACGTCGTCAACTGGGTGCTCGAGCTCGATCGTGGGCGCTATTACATCTACGAAAGCAACTATTCGGGCTATCTGGAGAAGAAGTCGAAGCGGCTTGACCAGGAAGAGCGCGAGGAACAGGGCAAGCAAAAGGCGATTCAGGACGAACTCGCCTGGATCCGCCAGAGCCCCAAGGCCCGCCAGACCAAATCAAAAGCCCGCATCAAGGCGTTCGACGAACTGGTCGCCGCCCAGGAAAACCGCACCCCCGGCAAGGCGCAGATCCTCATCCAGATGCCCGAACGGCTCGGCAACAACGTGATTGAGGCCAAGGGCCTGACCAAGGCTTACGGCGACAAATTGCTGTTCGAGGATCTGAACTTCAACCTGCCGCCGGGCGGCATTGTCGGCGTGATCGGGCCGAACGGCGCGGGTAAATCGACGCTGTTCAAGCTCATCACCGGGCAGGAACAGCCCGATACTGGCGAGATCAATGTCGGCCAGACCGTGAAGCTAGGCTATGTCGACCAGAGCCGCGACGATCTCGCGCCGAACAAGACCGTGTGGGAGGAAGTCTCCGACGGGTCGGACGTGTTCCGCTTCGGCAAGCAGGAAGTCGGCACGCGAGCCTATGTCGGCGCGTTCAACTTCAAGGGGCAGGACCAGCAGAAAAAAGTCGGCCAGCTTTCAGGCGGTGAACGCAACCGCGTGCATCTGGCGAAGATGCTGAAAGAAGGCGGCAACGTGCTCCTGCTCGACGAACCGACCAACGACCTCGACGTCGAAACCCTGCGCGCGCTTGAAGAAGCGCTGGAGAGCTTCGCGGGTTGTGCGGTGGTGATCAGCCATGACCGCTTCTTCCTTGATCGGCTGGCGACGCACATACTCGCGTTCGAAGGGAACTCGCACGTTGAATGGTTCGAAGGGAACTTCGAGTCTTACGAAGAGGACAAGCGCCGCCGGATGGGCGATGCGGCGGATCGCCCTACGCGTTTGGCGTATAAGAAGCTAACGCGGTAATTTAATAGTCAATGACTTCATTTCGACGGCATTGTATTAGAAGCCATCTTGGTGACACAACCGTCAACGAATCGAAGATAAATTGACGCCGATTGTAGTTCTCCTCGAACTTTGACGTGAAGCAATGCAGAACTACTATCAGTTTCAAATTTTAAATAAATCAGATCTTTTGGGCGACCTTTGTTTAATCTGCTTGTAATAAAATGGGCCAATTTCAGCTCTTTGTAATCCGTATCGGGCGAGATGACAACTGCGCCGGGGGCAATAAGTCTGCTAGCGGCATTGGCGTCCCCATTGTTAATGGCGCCGATGAATTTCCTAGCCAAAACATCTTCTTTGGGATGATTCCAACGATCTGCAACGCACTGGGCGGTTACAGTGGCTGTAAATAAAAATAACAACATTCTTGGTTCTCCCGATTCCCCATAAAAACTACATTGCTTGTTTCAACAGATGTGACCGCTCCAAAATCGGCACTCCTGAGATTTGTAGCAGACGCTTTATAGTGATGCTTTTCATCTGCTCTATTGTTCGAGCAACAACCCAGCCACCGTCATCGCCTCAATCCGCTCGCCAAACGCCACTTCGCGCCGCTGCGCATAGGCATCGCCATCGGGTGCCCACATCTGGTGGATGACCTTCGCCTCGACATCCGCGACCCAGTATTCGGGGATGCCCGCCGTCGCATAGAGTGCCGCCTTGCGCCCTAGATCGGTGCTCAGTGTCGTATCGGCAACCTCGACCACTAGTGCGACGCTGGGCAAAGGGATCAGCCCTTCACCATCCGGTTCGCTTGTCAGCACGATATCGGGCTCGGGAACGCCAAAATCGGGAACTGAAATGCTCGCTTCGACAAACGCCGTCAGCGGTGATGCCATCTCACGCAGGGCGGCACTGATCGCGTCATAGAGTTTCATCTTTATGCGTGCGTGCGGGCGGTGCTGCGCGTTCATGTAGAAGATTTGCCCCTCGATCAGCTCCGTCTTTGCATAGCCGTCAAACGCACCGGAGCGATCGAGGAGCAGATAGTCCTCGATCCGAAGCTTTACCGGCAATGGCGCGGTGTTGAGCGGCAGCATTTCGGTCATGTCCCTGTTTAGCAGAAGCGCCGTTTGCGTCCAACCATCGACCTTTTCGACGGACCATACCGCAAGCGGCGTGCCCTGAAGTTGACCCGGTGCTGCCCGCGCTGCATTTCTCGCTTAACGCACTGGTGGTGACGGGGGGCGAAATGATCCGGCTGATGTTGTTTACTGCCTTGGCGGCATTGCCGGCGATAACGCATGCTGAAATACCGACCCCGCCACCTCCGCCACCTCCTTTCACCGTCCTCACCGATGAATTCGCGCGCTTTGCCGACGAAACCGTCGATCTGCCCGATGCCGAGCGGGTCGAGAAATTTCATGCGGTGTTCGATCCGCTGCTGCCCGGCTATTACAACAACAAGGGCAAGGGGCAGGCGCGGTTCGATACGATCATCGCGGCATCGCTGAAAAGCTTTCCGAAGGACCGGGCGGGCATTACCGCGACGACCGAGCGTTTTGCCGATGCCTACGCCACCGGTGAGGCGCGGTTCCGCAAATTCTTTCCCGATTATCGCCAGCAAATGCCCGTCTATCTTGTCCATTCGATCAACCAGATGGATGGCGGTACGCGGACCATTAAAGGCCGGGTCACATTGTTGTTCGGTGCGGATATGATCGCGCGGATTCATGATCAGTCGACGATCGGACCGCTGCTCGATCATGAGCTGTTCCATAGCTACCATACGCGCTTCTTTCGCGATTGCAGCCAGCTCTGGTGTTCGCTGTGGAGCGAGGGGTTGGCGGTCTATGTCACCCAGCGGATGAACCCTGGCGCGACTGACCGGCAATTGCTGCTGACGATTCCGGTGCCGATCCGGCCGGTCGTCGAGCCGCGCCTTGGCGAGGCGATGTGCGCGCTTCGTGGTAAGATGGAATCGACCGCGCAGCCCGATTATGCCGAATTCTTCAATTTCCGCATGGCCAAGAGCGAATTTCCGTCGCGTTTCGGCTATTATCTGGGGCTGTTGATTGCCGAAAAAATCGGCAGCGATGTGCCGATTGCAAAGCTCGTGAAGTTACCCAATGCCAAGGTGCGCCTGCTGATCGACAAGGCTGTTTCGAGCTATGGTCCGTGCCCCACGCCAACGCCAGCCGCGCCAGCCCCGGCTATACCGTAAAGCGCTTCGTAAATCCCTTCGGCATGCGATCGGTGGCCGCCTCGGCGATGACGGTATCGACGCGGGAGAATTCCGATCCGGTCCGGCAATCCTCGATCAGCGCGCTCACCGCGTCCTCCTCGCCCGCCGCGAGGATTTCGACGCGGCCATCCTTCAGATTGCGCACCCAGCCTGCCAGGCGAAGCTCGTTCGCGCGGCGGATCGCCCAGGCGCGGTAGCCGACATTATGCACTTTGCCGGTGATAAATATCCTGCGCATCATACTCATTGATTTACTCTTTTTGGAACAGGGGGAATCCCGGCGTCCCCGTAGCATGGTTGTGCGATAAGATGGGTGCTTTCCGCCGCAAATCGTGCAGCTTTGGTCGACTATGGCGAATGAGGTTCGGGCTAGTCGGGGTAGCGGATCGACAATATCTCATAATCACAAACGCCCCCGGGCAGTGTCACCCGACGCGTGTCGCCTACGCCAGCTCCGCGTAAGGCACGGGCGAGCGGGGCGCTCCAGCCGACCAGGCCAGCGCCAGCGTCGGCCTCATCATCACCGACCAGGGTCACTGTGCGTTCGCGGTCGGCATCGTCCACCACGGTCACCGTCGCGCCGAAAAACACGCGGCTGCGATCAATCTGCGCGGCGGGGTCAATCACCTTGGCTGCCTTCATCCTGCGCGATAGCCAGCCGAGCCGCCGGTCGATCTCGCGCAGGCGCTTGCGGCCGTAAATGTAATCGCCATTTTCTGATCGGTCGCCATTGCCCGCCGCCCAGGACACAACATCGACGATGCGCGGGCGTTCTTCGCCCAGCAGTTGATCATATTCGGCGCGCAACACGGCGTAGCCTGCGGGAGTGATGTAATTGGGCTGGTCGGGCGGCATAGGTTTAGGCGGCCGGTGTGACGAGGTAACGCATCGCCAGCCGGGTCATTTCGTCAACGATGCGAGGGTCGGTCGCCGACCAACCAAGCGCTTCGGCTTCGTCGTTGAGCATTAGGGCATTGAGCGTGGCGGTAACCGCAACCAGTGCGAACCGGATTTGATCGTTTGATACCGATGCTGGCGCCTTTGTGCGGATGACATCCTCCATCAATGCAATCGATTGACGCCGTGTTTCCTTGACCAGTGCCTGAAACGACGCATCGGCCTCATGTCGAGCGAAACGCTGCAGCGCGGCCGTAAACTTCCCCGAAGCCACGAGCGACGCGACAAAAGCACTTACAAGGCTGTGGAAGATTGCTTCCAGGCTAGGTTGATCGGCCAGATGGGCGCGCAACACCTCTCTCCCTTCCACCTGACAGGAAAAAGTGTGGCGAAAGGTGGCGGCGAGCAGCGCATTCTTATCATCGAACCGTCGATATACTGCGCCGACCGAGACGCCTGCCCGCCGCGCGACTTCCGGTATCTGGCAAGCCTCGAGCCCACCTTCCTTAAGAAGTGCCATGGTTGCTTCCATCAGCCGCAATTCGGTTTGGCGGCTACGCGTCTGTTGCGGTGCCTTGCTAACAGGATTGGGGTTGGGGCAATCGGTCATTGTCGAAGTTTCAAAAAGAGAATGAGAATCCACTTTCGCATATTAAATCGTCGTGATATATCAGGCTAACACAGCGTCGTTGGGGCGCTAGGTGGCATAGGAGTAGGGCTCAAGATGGTTAGGCTCAATCAAAAGCTGGTGGTTGTTTCGGCCGCCCTGATCGGCATGGGATCAGTAACGACGGCTGGAATGGCGCAAACACCGGCTGCAGCCCCCACGTCGCCTGCTGTCAATGCGGCTGATGTGGCTGCAATTGAGGCAGTAATCGAGCGGTTTAAGACAGCCATCAAGACCAAGGACAAGCCGGGCATGGCCGCATTGTTTTATGACAACAAGGTCGTCTGGCGCACCTCCGGCCATCCCGCGTCGCGTGACGCGCTGGCGCGGATGCAGGGCAAGCCCACTGCGGTGGTTGAGGACGAGGGTGCCTACCAGTTTCTAGACGATCCCCGGCTTGCGAAAATAGATATTGAGGAGCGCTTCTATCATCCGCAGATCATCACTGACGGGCAGATCGCCACGGTGGTATTCAACTATGATTTCCGCTTGCGGGGCGCGATCCAGAATTGGGGTCAGGAAAGCTGGCAAATGGTGAAGACGCCAAGCGGATGGCGCATCCTGCACCTGCTCTTTTCGGCCAATCTGCAGATGATCGCCGCAGCCCCGGCGGAACGCTGAGATGGCCGGGGAGGATTCCGTTGCGCCCGATGCTGGGCGTGGCTTTCGCCGACTGCTGCTGCGACTGGTGATCGTCGCAGTGATCATCGCCTGGGTTGGGGCGGGAGTCGTGGCCCTATCGGTCGATGCCAATCGCACCCGGATGATCGCAGTGGCGGTTGCTGCGCCAGTATCTGAAATCGGCCTGTACATCGGTGCGGCGCTGCTGGGTATGCGCGTGTTTGAGGCGCGCCGGGCGATCTGGCGGCGATTGACGGGGCGGGCGTAACGGCCCGCCGCGCTGCATCAGGCTGAAGGGTTCCGGCCCAGATACCAGCTGATCCGCGCATTGCCCTGTGACCGGGCACGTTGCGGATTGAGCAAGTCGTACACCACCGCGTTTTCAAGCACGCGCTGCACATAGTTGCGCGTTTCGGACAGCGGGATTGCCTCGATCCAGTCGATCATATCGGTGCCGCCCATCCGCGGATCACCATTGGATTTCAGCCATTTGTTCACATTGCCCGGGCCAGCATTGTACGCCGCGACGGCAAGCGGATAGCTGCCATAATTGTCGAGCATCCGCTGGAAATAGGTCGATCCCAGCTGGATATTGTAATCGGTATCGGTCGTCAGCGCGCTGCCATCATAGGACAGGCCAAGCTTCCCCGCCGTTTCACGGGCGGTGCCGGGCATCAGCTGCATCAACCCGCGCGCGCCGACCCGGCTGATCGCGGCGCGATCGAACTGGCTTTCCTGCCGCGCGATCGCGTGGATCATTGTCCAGGCGCTTTCCTGACCCATCGGTACCTTGACGCTGGGATAGCCCGAGGCGGCATAATCGGGCAGCGCGTTCACCAGTGCGCTGCGCCCTACCATCACCCCCAGATCGGGGCGGCCAAGTGTGCGCGACAGCTCGATGCCCAGCACGTGATCGCTATCGGTCTTCGCGGCGAGCGCGATCTGGCGGACGAACAGCGATTGATCTTCGTGCGCCCCGATCGTGCCGAGATAGCGCGCTGCCCGTACGGGTTCGCTGGCGTAAAAGGCATCGCGAGTCGCCTGATCGACCGCGCGCGGCGTGACGGGCGGCGGCGGCGTAAGCGGACGCCCGAGCTTTTCGGTCGCGAGCATGCCGTAAAACTGGCTGTCGAACGCGGCGGCCTTTTCGAAGTAACGGGTCGCAACATCGCGCTTGCCCGCCGCGAGCGCCGCGCGTGCGGCCCAATAAAAGCCCTTGGAACGCGTCTGCGGGGTCTGCGATCCATTGGCATAGCGATCGAACATCGCGACTGCATCCCCGGCGCGGCCGAGCTGCTTCATCGCGGTCTGCCCGGCGAGCCAGGCTAGGCTCGTATAGTCATCGCGCTCGCCATAAGGGCGCAGGCTCACATCGGTGCCGGCCGGATAGGCGTCGTCGATCTGGCGGGCGATATCGAAGGCAATCGAATATTGCCCGTCGGATTGCGCCCCGCGCGCGGCGCTCAGCAGCAGTTCATACCAGTCCTCGACCCGGCTCGGGCGGGACACGAGCGACCGCGGCTGGGCAAGCAGGGCGCGCGCCGTGCCCCAGCTATTCGTATTGGTCAGCCAGTTCGCGCGATCAGCGATATAGCCTGCGTCGTTGCCGAACACCGCTTGCGTGCTCGCTGCGAGCATCGCAGCGTCGGGTGCGCGGGTGCGAAAGGCGAGGCGGGCGGTGAACATATCACGCTTGGCCGCGCTGACGAACGACAGCTGGCGCTGCGCCGACTGAGTTGCTCCCGCCCAGAGCAGCGCATCCATCCGCGCGTCATGATCCTCCGGCGTCAGCGCGCCGCTGAAATTGCCGAGCAGCCGCGCCTCATCAGCGGCGGGCAAGGTGCCCTGCCGCCATGCGATTTTCGCCGCGGCATTGGCATCCTCGCGCGATCCGATCGCAGCGAGTGCCTCGGCATTGCGCAAATGCCCTGTGCCCGTCAGCGGCGGGAAGCGGCGGAAATAGCTGACCGCAGCGCCCGGCGACCAGCCACCGACATCCATCGATCGTTCGGCGGTGCGGCGTAGCGCGTCTTCACCGGGCCAGCCGGGATGCGCAAGCAGGAAGCGCGAATAGGTGTCGAACGACAGGCTGTCGGTCTGGCGCAGCGATTTCCACTCAGCGATGGCCGAGGCGAGCGCCGCGGTGCTTTCCGTCGAGGCGGGTACGCGTTCCAACTGGGCGCGATACGCGTCCAGCTGATCCTGCGGCACGCCCAGGGCGGCTGCGATTGCGGAAACGCCTGCCAGAAGCAGACCCGATTTGGAGAGAAGCGCCAGCATGTGGACATGCTACGTGATTCGCCCCTATCTGTCGCGCTTGAAAAATACCTAATGCGGCACTTTTTGAGAACGTGCCAGAATAGAGCAGATTTCCATGTTTTCCGGTTCGATTCCTGCACTTGTCACGCCTTTTCACGCCGATGGCAGCGTTGATGAGGACGCGTTTTTGTCTTTCGTTGACTGGCAGATCGAACAGGGATCGGGTGCGCTGGTGCCGTGCGGCACGACGGGCGAGGCGGCGACATTATCTGCCGAGGAGCATTTTCACGTCGTGCGGCTGTGTGTCGATCGCACGGCGGGCCGCGTGCCGGTGATCGCGGGTGCCGGATCGAATGACACGCGGGTGGCCATCCACAACATCGCTGCCGCCAAGGCCGCCGGGGCCGATGCCGCGCTGATGGTGCCACCTTATTACAACCGCCCCAATCAGGAGGGCATCTTCCGGCATTTCGAGGCGGTCGCCCAGTCGTGCGACTTGCCGATCGTCCTGTACAACGTCCCCGGCCGCACGGTGACGGACATTGCGGTGGAGACAATGGCGCGGATCACGGCTGCCTTCCCCAGCGTGGTGGGCGTGAAGGATGCGACCGGCGTGCTCCAGCGCGTCTCGGCGCAGCGCGCGGCGTGCGGGGCGGGGTTCACCCAGCTCTCGGGCAATGATGAGACGTCGCTGGCGTTTAACGCGATGGGCGGGGTGGGGTGCATCTCGGTCGCCGCCAATGTCGCGCCGCGCCTGTGCGCCGATTTCCAGGCGGCATGCGCGGCGGGGGATTATGCGGCAGCGCGTGAGTATCAGGACCGGCTCTTCCCGCTTTATGTCGCGCTGTTCAGCGATGCCTCGCCGGGGCCGACGAAATACGCGCTCACCCGCGTCCGCCCCGATTTCCCGCCAGCGCTCCGCCTGCCGATGACCTGGCCAAGCGACGCGAGCCAGCGCGCGGTGGATGCGGCGCTGGCGCATGCTGGGTTGGTGTAGGTTTGAGCCAATAGGCGGTGGCGGCATCCGACGCCTCGGTATCGCCCTTAATCGCTGCGATCGCCCGGCGATGCGCAGCGCAATGGATCTCAGAAAGGCGTTGTTTCCGGAGGTGAAGTTGCGGAAGTTGCGGGTCTCGCGCACTTTGTTGCGGGTGTGGCCAGAGGCATGGAATTTCGCGGAAGATCGACGATGTCAAAGAGCGTTGATCAATATATCCGATGGCAGTGATGTAGGAAAGTTTCGGCTGGGTTCAGCAGAGGGGGGATCGATTGCCCTTAACTACAGCCGTCACCCCGGACTTGTTCCGGGGTCCACTTCTCCAAAATCACTTTCGAGCGTAGGTTTGCGGTGGACCCCGGAACAGGTCCGGGGTGACGAAGGGGAAGGGCAGGAACCGCCCCAGTAGTGGACCATTCGAACCTTCATGTGCGCAATCTTGACATGCAATGCTGACGGGCGCAATTTTAACGGAGGTTGATGCGACCTGCCGCTTGCACCTTACGGGAATGGTGAATGCATCGGACATCTTTAGCCCTTTGCCCGAACGAACGGGTCAGCAACGCAAGCATCTGACATTCCAGAGTTCGTTCACGCAAAGGAGCAACTCATGCGCGACTTCCGCGACGCCAAACAGATGGCACAGACACTACGCGAAGCTCTGGCTTCCAAGCATCACAGGATCTCAGTAGGCGAAAGCCTAGAGCTGATTGCCCACCTATTTGGGATAGCGGACTGGAACACACTGTCGGCCCGCATTAAAGTGGACGAGCATGCACTCGAAACGCCTTCGACGCAGCGCAAAGCCGCAACCATACAGTTTACACGCACGACTGAGGAGGCGCTGATTCGAGCCCTTCGAGAAGCCGCGGAAAGAGGCCAGGGCGAGGCGACACTGGATCATCTCCTGCTCTCGCTGACACGAGATCCTGATGCAGTGGCCATGATAAAGGCTTGCGGCATCAATCTAACTGCTTTCAGGAACTTAGTTGCAGGCTCACTCGAAGGCGACGTCGGTGACAAGGGAAATCACCCGGTTCACGATGCAATCCCGTCGCCGAGTTTCCAACGGACGGTGCAAAGAGCAATTCTAGATCTTCAAGCTGGCGGAGGGGAAAGTCTGACAGGTGCGAATTTGCTTATCGCCATTCTCTCGGAGGAAGAAAGTGCCGCAGCACGGTTATTGCGTGAAAACGGGATAGATCGGCACGATGATTAGAAGGCGGGCCGGACGCTTTCATTTCTTCTCGCAGCCTAGACCGAATGTCGGCTTCCCACCACCTCCGGCCACTCGCAAGCTTATGAACCGCTCTCCAACCCAACCGCTTCCCTTATCGCCCGCCCGCGCCTACATGCCGCTCCCTTATGGCGCGCCCGAAACCCCCTGCGTTTGAAAAAACCAAGATCGTCGCCGAGAACCGGCGCGCGAAATTCGATTATGCGATTGAGACGGTGTTCGAGGCCGGCATCGCGCTGACCGGTACCGAGGTGAAGGCGCTGCGGGCGGGCACCGGCTCGATTGCCGAGAGCTATGCCGAGGTGAAGGACAATCAGGTCTGGCTGATCAATTCGAACGTGCCCGAGTTCAGCCATGGCAACCGCTTCAACCATGAGCCCAAGCGCGCGCGCAAATTGCTGCTGCATGAGCGCGAGATCAACAAGATGCACGGTGCCGTCGCGCGCGAGGGGATGACCCTGGTGCCGCTGATGATCTATTTCAATTCAAAGGGCCGGGCGAAGGTGGAGCTTGCGCTCGCCAAGGGCAAAAAGGCGCATGACAAGCGCGAAACGATCAAAGAGCGCGACTGGAAGCGCGAACAAGGCAGAATCATGCGCGATCGGGGCTGAAAAAGTAAGATAGTTTCGTATGTTACCGATTTGACTACACGTGTCGTTCCCGTAAAACATAAGGCATCCACCCTCGATCAAGGATGCTCCATGCGGAAGTCGATTCTCGTTTCTTCGCTCCTCGCCACCGTCGCGCTGACCGGCATCGCTATCGCCCGTGAAGCGGCCGCGCCCGCTGCGCCCGCCACCGAAGCGTCGCCAAAGGCCGGTCCCGAACTCGGCACGTTCGGTTTCGACACCGCCGGAATGGACCCCAGCGTAAAGCCGGGCGATGATTTCGCCGCTTATGCCGGTGGCACCTGGTACAACAAGACCGAGATTCCAGCCGATCGCGCCGCGTATGGCATGTTCAACAAATTGCAGGACCGCTCGCTCGAACAGACCCGCGTGATCCTGGAAGCCGCCGCGGCCAAGCCCGGCAGCAAGATCGGCGATTTCTACGCCAGCTTCATGGATCAGGCCGCAATCGAAGCGCGCGGCATCGCGCCGATCAAGCCGTGGCTCGCCGCGATCAAAGGCGCGACCGACAAGACTGCCCTCGCCGTGGAAATGGCCAAGCTGCAGCGTTACGGCGTTGGCGGCATCTTCGGCGTTGGCGTCGGGCAGGATGACAAGGCGCCCGAGAATTACATCGTCAACGTCGGCCAGAGTGGCATCAGTCTGCCCGACCGCGATTATTATCTGAAGGACGATGCCAAGCTCGCGGGCATCCGCACCGAATATCAGGCCTATCTCGTGAAGATGCTGACGATGCTCGGCGAGAGCAACGCAGAGGCGCGTGCCGCCGCCGTGTTCGCGTTCGAAAAGAACCTGGCGACGGTCCACTGGACGCGCATCGAATCGCGCGATGCCGACAAGACCTACAATAAATGGTCGGCCGGTGATTTCACCGCCAAGGCCCCCGGCTTTCCGTGGAACGAAGTACGCGAGACGCTTGGCGTCGGCGACCAGAAGACTTTCCTTGTCGCCCAGCCAAGCGCGGTGACGGGCGAGGCCAAGGTGTTCGCCGAAACCCCGGTATCGGTGCTGCAGGATTATGCGATGCTCCGGCTGGTGCGCAGCTATGCCGGCTATCTGCCCAAAAGCTTCGATGATGCCGTGTTCGCCTTTTACGGCAAGGTGCTGTCGGGCCAGCCGCAGCAGCGCGATCGCTGGAAGCGCGGCGTGGCCGTGGTCAGCGGCGGACTGGGTGAGGAAATCGGCAAGGAATATGTCGCGCGCTATTTCCCGGCGGACTCAAAGGCGAAGGCCGATGAGCTGGTGAAGAATGTCGTGGCGGCGATGGGCGAGCGGATCGACAAGCTCGAATGGATGGCCCCCGAAACCAAGGTGAAGGCGCGCACCAAGCTCGCCTCGTTCACCGCCAAAATCGGCTATCCCAGCCAATGGCGTGATTATTCGGCGCTGAAGATCGTGCCCGGCGATCTGGTAGCCAATGTCGCGGCATCGAACTCGTTCGAATATAGCCGGGATCTGGCGAAGCTCGGTAAGCCGATCGACCGGACCGAATGGTTCATGACGCCGATGACGATCAATGCCTATGCCAACCCGCCGATGAACGAAATCGTGTTCCCCGCGGCGATCCTGCAGCCGCCTTTCTTCGATGCCAAGGCCGATCCGGCGGTCAATTATGGCGGCATCGGCGCGGTGATCGGGCATGAGATCAGCCATCATTTCGATGATCAGGGCCGCAAATATGATCCGACTGGCAAGCTCGCTGATTGGTGGACCGATGAGGATGTGAAGCGCTTCGCCAGCTTCACTGACAAACTCGTGAAGCAATATGACGCCTATGAGCCGATCCCCGGCCAGCACGTGCAGGGCGGGCTGACCCTGGGTGAGAATATCGCCGATCTGGCGGGACTGACGGTCGCGCTCGATGCCTATCACCGTTCGCTGAAGGGCAAGCCTGCCCCGGTGATCGGCGGGCTGACGGGTGACCAGCGCTTCTATCTCGGCTGGGCGCAAGTGTGGCGCATCAAGTTCCGCGAACCCGCGCTGCGCTCGCAATTGCTGTCCGATCCGCACTCGCCGGGCCCGCTGCGCACCGCCACGGTCCGCAACCTCGATGCCTGGTACGCGGCATTCGGGGCCAAGCCGGGGGACAAGACCTATCTGGCACCGGCTGATCGCATTCGGATCTGGTGACCACGCTGACCGTTCGTCCTGAGTAGCCATTGAGCGAAGTCGAAGGCGCGCATCAGGCGAACGGTATCAATCATCTGGAACTGAAGTT